>MNUO01000128.1 GCA_001871015.1 Candidatus Desantisbacteria bacterium CG1_02_38_46 | reverse complement strand
GGATTCGGAGGGGGACGAGGACGTGGGCGTGGATTTGGCCGCGGATGGGGCCGTAGTTTTGGTCGCGGTCGTGGAGGAGGGTTCTGGGGAGGAGTTCCATATGTGGGATATGGCGTACCTTATGCAGCGCCCTATATGGATCCTTATTATGCAGCAGAGATAACCCCGAAAGAAGAGGCGGGATTTCTCAAGGAACAGGCAAAGGCAATCCAGGAGGAACTCAAGGCAATCAATGGGCGCCTCGCAGAACTGGAAAAAGAAAAGAAGTAAAGACAGTCAGGGGGTGGGTGTTTAAAACATCCGCCCCCATCCTGCGAGCACGAACGCGGAGGAAAATATGAAAATAGCAATATCCACAGATGGAGATAGCGTATCCATTCATTTTGGGCGCTGTCCAACTTTTACTATTTTGGAAATTGACGGAAACAAACTCGTCAAAAAAGAAGTTATTGATAATCCCGGACATCAACCTGGTTTTCTACCTCAATTTCTGCATGAGATGGGAGTGGAATGCATTATTGCCGGAGGAATGGGGATGCGCGCAAAAGAACTTTTTGACAGCGCAGGGATAAAGACCATTATGGGAATAACAGACAGCATTGATGATGTGATAAGCCAGATTTTAAAAGGAACACTTAGAGGCGGAGAAAGTCTTTGCAAACCAGGTGCAGGAAAGGGATATGGCTTAGACAAAACTACCTGTGACCATAATAAAAAATAAGGAAAAGGATAAAAAATGGTAGAGGTAAACGGAGAAAATTTTCAAAAGGAAGTTTTGGAAAAATCAAAAGAAAAACCAGTTTTAGTAGATTTCTGGGCAGAATGGTGTGCACCCTGTATAATGCTTAGTCCAACTCTGGAAAAATTGGAAAAAAAGTATAAGGAAAAATTCATCCTGGCGAAGGTGAATGTTGATGAAAATCAAGCACTTGCTTCCCAGTACAGGATTATGTCCATTCCCAATGTAAAATTGTTTAAAGAAGGGGAAATGGTTGATGAGTTTGTAGGGGTACTTCCTGAAAAAGAGATAGTAAATTTTTTAGAAAGAAATGGTTGTGTTAGCATTGTTTTACCTTAAAGGAAAATTTGGAATTAAGGGGGAGGATGAGATGAAAATTTGCATAACTTCGCAGGGAGATAATTTAGATGCACAGGTTGACCCGAGATTTGGAAGATGCCAGTATTTTATTATCGTAGATTTGGACACATCAGACTTTGAGGCAATTAAAAATCCAGGTGTTGAGGCTTCAGGTGGTGCTGGTATTCAATCAGGTCAACTCATGGTAGAAAAACAAGCGAAAGCGGTGCTGACTGGCAATGTAGGGCCAAATGCCTTTCAGACATTACAGGCAGCAGGAATAAATGTAATTGTGGGCGTATCAGGCACAATTAAAGAAGCGATAGAAAAATACAAATCAGGAGAACTTAAACCTGTAGAAGCCCCGAGTGTTGGTTCAAAGTTTGGAATGGGAAAATAATATGATTAAACGCATTTTAAAAGAGCTGAAGGCGCATGCTCCATTTACGGTTTTTGGTGCATTCACTGGAATAGTAATTATGATATTCTTCTCGAAATTGCCTTACAGAGTTTCACACAACATTTTTTATGTCCTGCATCCCTTACATGTGCTTTTGAGTGCGCTGGTCACTTCAGCAATGTATAAAATTCATAAATGCAAGGATGGAAGAATAAAATGTAATATATGGGTGCTTCTAATAATTGGCTATGTTGGTTCTGTCGGAATTGCCACAATTAGTGATTCTATTATTCCTTACATAGGAGAATCGCTTCTTGAAATGCCAAACAGAGATTTTCATTTAGGTTTTATTGAAAAATGGTGGTTAATCAATCCTCTGGCAGTGATAGGTATTGTCATAGCTTATTTTAAGCCAACAACTAAATTTCCCCACAGCATGCATGTTTTAGTAAGTACCTGGGCTTCTTTGTTTCATATTATTATGGCTTCAGGTCTAAGTTTGAACTGGCTGACTTACATTGTTATTTTTTTCTTTTTGTTTATTGCTGTTTGGATACCATGCTGTGTAAGTGATATAGTATTTCCTCTTTTGTTTGTGCAAAATTCAAAAGATAGGTGATTTTAAATGGAACTCAAATGATAAGAGGATAACAAAAGTGGAAGGAACTATGCGAGGAAAAAATTTGAAATATATTTATGGGCCAGTGCCTTCATGGAGACTGGGTGCTTCTTTAGGAATAGACCCTATATCTGAAAAAGAAAAAATTTGCACATTTGATTGTGTGTATTGTCAACTCGGTAAAACAATTAAGTTTACAGACGAAAGAAGAATATACGTCCCTGTAGATAAAATAATAGATGAAATAAGCTCTTTGCCTCCTGTTAAGATTGATTATATAACATTTTCTGGCAGAGGCGAGCCAACATTAACCGAAAATTTAGGTAAGATGATTAAGGCTATTAAGGCACTACGAAAAGAAAAGATAGCAGTTTTAACTAATTCATCTTTAATGTTCAGGGAAGATGTTAAAAAAGATTTATTATTAGGAGATTTTGTAATAGCCAAACTGGATGCTTATTCTCAACGGTCTCTGGAAGCAATAAATAAACCTGTAAATGGAATAACTTTTGATATGATTTTAGAAGGTATAAAACAATTCAGGTCTGAATATAAAGGAAAGTTTGCATTGCAGATTATGTTTATAGATGAAAATAAAAATAACGCCAGAGAATTAGCTCATCTTGCCAGGGAGATTGAACCTGATGAAGTCCAGGTGAATACTCCTCTAAGACCCTGTGGCGTGAAACCATTATCAAAAGAAGAAGTTTCCCAAATAAAAGAATATTTTAAAGGCATAAACGCCATTTCTGTGTACGAAAGTAAAAAAAAGCAAGTGATGCCAATTAGCAGTGAAGATACATTGAAAAGAAGAGGCAAAATCTAATGAGTAAAGATAATAAAGAAAATGAATTGAAACGCTTGGAAACACTATTAGTTAGAAATATGGCACAAATCAATGCCAAGATTTTAGTTCTCAGTAATAAAGGTGGAGTTGGTAAAAGTTTTGTAGCAGTAAACATTGCTGTCTGTTTGAGCCGAAAAGGAGCGAATGTCGGCTTATTGGATGCTGATATGCATGGACCTTCAATAGCAAAAATGCTTGGTTTTGAAGGTAAAATACTGTCTGCGGGACAAAATGGCATTTCTCCTTACCCGGTCAACCCGAATCTGGGTGCAATCTCCATGGCTTCTTTCCTTGAAAGCGTAGATACTGCGGTAATCTGGCGAGGACCTTTAAAAATGAATGTATTGAGACAGTTCTTAGCAGAAGCGGATTGGGGAAAACGAGATTATTTAATTGTTGATTCTCCACCTGGCACAGGAGATGAACCTTTATCTATATGCCAGATGATTAGTGATTTAACCGGAGCGATTATAGTAACTACGCCCCAGGACGTTGCTTTGTTAGATTCAAGAAAATGTGTCAGTTTTCTTCGTCAACTTTCTACACCTATTCTCGGTATATTAGAAAATATGAGCGGTTTAATTTGCCCGCATTGTGGCACCAAAATTGATATATTCAAATCTGGCGGTGGAGAAAAAGCAGCCAAAGAATTGAATGTCCCATTTTTGGGGCGAATTCCATTTGACCCTCATATAGCCGATGTTTGTCATGAAACGGGCGTTTTTGGCCATTTTTTAGGCAGTTATCCTCTATAAACTTTCTGGAAAGTTGATTGTCGTGGTGTCAAATAATTTAAGTTAGTTGCATTTTTTACTTGACATTTCTCTCGAAATATGCTATAATAATATGCAAAAAGATGGAGGTGTCAAGTGTTTAAGAGAATCACACGGTTTAAAGTAGGCAATAAGGTCTATGAATATGTGCGCATTGTAGAAAATTACCGAGAGAAAGGAAAGAGGCATCAGAGAGTAATTGCAAACCTTGGTACGGTAGATTCCCTTCCAGGTAAGATAGATAAACTGGTTGATGGTCTTCGTGAACACTGCCTGCAAAAATTTGTAAAGCCCGGAGAGATTAAAGGAGAAGAATCACCAACATGGGGTACAGTTCTGGTAGCAAGGAAGTTATGGAATGATCTGGGATTGGGAGAAATAATCAGAAGGAATTGCAGAAAAAAGAGGGATATAATAGAAATAGAGGAAACGGCTTTTGTATTGGTAGCAAGTAGTTTTGTAAATCCTTCCAGTGAGCATGGCCTGAGCTGGTGGCTGGATAATAGCTTTGTCTGTGACCGCCAGGGAAAGCGTTTTCTTCCCCAATGGAAAAATAATGTAACTAAAGAAAGACGTGTAAGGGTGGAATGGAGGCAGCTGGATGTGTGGTATCGAACTCTGGATAGACTCTTGCTGGCAAAGGAAAAAATAGAGAAGGATATTTACCTGCGATTAAGAGATTTATTCGGGCTAAAGGTAGATATTGTTTTCTATGATATCACCAGCCTGTATTTTGAAGGAGAGGGTCCTGAAGGATTTGCTGAATTCGGAAAATCAAAAGATGGAAAGAACAGAAATAAGCAGATACTATTGGGAGTAGTAATGGCAAGTGGATGGCCTGTTGCCCATCATGTTTTTTCTGGAAATACCAGTGAGAAAACTACCCTCTATGGAATAATAGATGACCTGAAACAGAGATTTGAAATTGAAAGGCTTGTGTTTGTTAGCGATAGCGGATTTGTCAGTGAGGAAAATCTAAAATATATCACCGATAATGAATACAAATATCTGGTAGTAATGAAGCGGCGCCGTAGTAAAGAAGTAGAAAAGGTACTAAAAGAAGTAAAAGAGACTGGATGGCAAGACTGCGGAAATCAAACAGAAGTGCAGGAAATAGAAATTAAAAAAGGTCCAAGGTATTTTGTTGCCAGAAGTGAGGAAAGAAAGCAATATGAGCAGGCAATAAGAATAACCAATATGAAAACTACCAGGGAAGATCTTGAGGCACTTAAAAAAAGAGCCGAGAAAGGAAAAATAAAGACACCAGAAAAAATAGGATACAGTGCCTCCAGTATTTTGAACAAAGTTAAAGGATATCGATATTTCAGCTGGAGAATAACAAAGGAAGAGAAGTTTGATTACTGGGAAGATCCCGAAAAGATGAAAAAGGAAAAACTGATTGAAGGTACTTACCTACTTAAAAGTAATGAGGAAACAATAAAGCCGGTAGAGGCAGTGAAGGCCTATAAACAACTATCAGATGTAGAGGGAGCATTTCGGGAATTTAAAGATGTTTTGGAGGGCCGGCCAATCTGGCATCAGACTCCCAATCGAGTAAAAGCACATACATTTGTCCGGGCACTGGGCTATCTTCTGGACACTGCTCTACGTAAGGCACTGAAAAGAAATAATGTCTATCTTACTGTAGAGGAAGCGATTAATGCTCTTAAACAAATAACCATAGCAAACCTAAGATTAAAAGGAGAGACTCATCAAATAGTAATGGGAATAAATAAGCGATATGCAAGAAGTGTTCTTAATGCGGCGGTGGGATTAGATAATAGATATCTTCTGCCATCACAGGTAGGTTCATATACAGGAAATAATAGGGTAAATTAGGCAATGTGGTGACAAAAATAAAATGGCTCCCGTCGATAAACGGTTGTTTCATGACAAACATCGGATAGTAGAAACAACTGATAATGGAAAATCTTTTATAGAAACCTATCCTGATTCTGAAGCAGCAAAGATTCTGGACAGAATTTGTAGTTCGATTGATGGAAAAATCAGAAAGTCATGAGGAGGGAAAATGGGATTTGGAGATTTTATCGGGAATTTTGTAAAGAGACAGACGGTCAAGGAGATAGTGAAGAAGTTGCCAAATGCTTCAAAGGAAAATCTTGTAGGTCTTGCAAGAATGGCGGAGAAAATTGCTGCTCTTCCAGAAGATAAGGCAAAAGCAAGGATAGTTGGAGAGATGTTTCAAAATGACCACCCCAGTCTGATTTATTCCAAGAAGGTCCTGGGAAAACTGCATCCGAATTGCAGGGATAAATTCGCTGTTAATCTTGTAACTAACCATCTTCTTATAAATAATGGAATAAGAGAAAATTTCAGGAGGAAAGAAGGATTCCAGCCACCCACAACAATTCTAATAAGCCCCTCCATGAAATGCAATCTTCGCTGCCAGGGATGCTATGCTGCAGAATATGAGAAAGAAGAGGGCTTGAGTCCGGAAATAATAGACAAAATAATTAAGGAAGGTAAAGAAATCGGCTGTTCGTTCTTTACTATCCTTGGCGGAGAACCCTTTATATATCCGCATCTATTTGAAATGCTTGAAAAGCATAAAGACTGCTATTTCCAGATTTACACAAACGGGACATTGTTGACTGATGAAGCAATAAAGAAATTAGCAAAATTTGGGAATGCTGCTCTTATGTTCAGTCTTGAAGGATTTAAAAAAGATACTGATGAGAGACGCGCTCCAGGTGTTTATGAAAAAGTAATGACTGCAATGGACAAGGTAAGAGAAGCAGGGATATTGTTCGGTTATTCCTGCTATGCTACAAAGCATAATGTCGAAACCATCGTAAGCGATGAATTTATTGACCTGATGGTGCAAAAAGGTGCCTTTATTGGCTGGTATTTCCTGTGTATGCCGGTAGGAAAAAATCCGACGACAGAATTTATGCCTACTCCACAACAAAGGTTGTATTTGAAATTAAGGAGAGATTACATCAGAGACAATAAACCACTTTTCATTATAGACTTCTGGAACGACGCTCCGTTTGTCAGGGGATGTATTGCAGGAAGGCAATTTATCCACATAAATTCAAGGGGCGATATAGAGCCATGCATATTCATACATTATGCATCACACAATATAAAAACTTCTACTATAAAAGACGCTGTTAAGTCTAATTTTTTTAAATATATCAAGAATCTCCAGCCATACGATGAGAATCTATACCTTCCCTGCACTATAATTGACAACCCATGGGTTTTAAGAGATGCTGTTGAAAAAACAAAGGCATATCCAACACACGAAGGTATAAAAGCTCTTGTTGAAGATAAAAAAATAATGGGGGAACTTGATAAATATGCAAGTGAGGTAAGAGCACTTTACAAAAAAGTGTGGGAAGAGGATGTTGAAAAAGGACTGTGGGCGTTTATGAGGGAAGAGACAAGAAAAAAGAGAACAGGTGAAGTAGTTGATTAAAATACCACTGGATTTTTATTACCAGGAAATCGTAGCAGAACGAAAATAATAAGGGAATTATGATAATATCAGTCGCAAGCGGGAAAGGTGGGACAGGAAAAACTACGGTTGCTACAAATTTGGCTCTTTCTATGGACCGCACTGTCCAGTTTTTAGATTGCGATGTGGAAGAACCAAACGCCCATATATTTTTGAAGCCACAGATTGAGCAAAGAAAATCTGTAGGCATTCCCGTCCCTGAAGTCAATGAGGAAAAATGTACCCATTGTGGTAAATGCCAGGAGATTTGTGCCTTTAATGCAATTGCTGTAATAAAAAACAAGGTTTTAATCTTCCCTGAACTCTGCCATGGATGCGGAGGATGCAGTTTACTCTGTCCAGAGAAAGCAATTAGAGAAGTAGACAAAGAAATAGGAATAATACAAATCGGCAAGGTTGGACCAATTGAGTTTATCAATGGAAAACTTAATGTAGGCGAAGCAATGTCCCCTCCACTTATCAGGACAGTTAAGAAAAGTATCGCCAATGGTAAGATTGCCATCATTGACGCTCCTCCAGGAACTTCCTGCCCTGTTATAGAATCAATCAAGAATAGTGATTTTTGTATTTTAGTCACCGAGTCTACTCCATTTGGCCTCAATGATTTGATTCTGGCAGTTGAGGTAGTAAAAAAATTAGAAATTCCATTTGGGGTGATTATAAATCGCTTTGATATTGGTGACGATAAAGTAGATTTATACTGCAAAGAGAATGAAATTCCGATATTGATGCTTATACCATTTGATATGGAAATTGCATCTTTGTATTCACGGGGCATACCGATGGTTCAGGAAAAGAAAGAATATACTACAAAGTTTCTTGATATGTTTAAGTTGATAGAAAATTTGCGCCAACAGAAAGCGAAGGAAAAATAAAGTGAAACAAATGGTTGTAATCAGCGGAAAAGGTGGAACTGGAAAAACCGTGTTAACAGCGTCATTTGCTGCTATGACAAAAAATGCAGTCATTGCAGACTGCGATGTGGACGCTGCGGACTTGTATATCCTTCTTCACCCAGAAGTAAAAGAGAGGCATAATTTTAGCGGTGGAAAGACCGCAGTAGTCAACATGGATAAATGCAGCCAGTGCGCCAAATGTATTGAAGTATGCAGATTTAATGCCATAAGGAAAAATGGAAAAGGAGTTATAATTGACCCGATTTCCTGTGAGGGTTGTGCAGTTTGCTTTTATGTTTGTCCTGAAGGTGCAATCAGGATGGAGGAAAATCTTTCAGGAGAATGGTTTATATCAGACACTAAATATGGGCCATTTGTTCATGCAAAACTTGGTGTAGCTTCCGAAAATTCAGGAAAACTCGTCACCATAGTAAGGCAAAGTGCAAAATTAATAGCAGAAAAAGAAAACCGCGAGATGATTATCATTGATGGTCCACCAGGGATAGGTTGTCCGGTTATCTCTTCAATCACTGGAACAGATGCTGTTTTAGTAGTAACTGAACCGACTCTTTCTGGTGTCCACGATATGGTAAGGGTAATAGAGTTGGCAGGGCATTTCAAAATAAGAACTTTTGTAGTTATAAACAAATATGACCTGAATACTGAAATGACTGAGAAAATAGAGGATTATTGTCAAAAAAATGGAATTGATTTAGCAGGTAAAATTATGTACGATGTTAGAGTAACTAAAGCAATAGTAAACAGGAAAATTGTCGTAGAGTGTTCAGATGGAGAAATTACACAGCAGATTAAAAGTGTCTGGGAGGTTCTGCAGAATGAACTCAAATAGTCTTAAAGAAAAGATATTAGAAGCAAGGAGATAAAGTGGCAAAAATATTTTTTCCCCAGTATAAAAAAGGAAAAGACGGAATTGAAATGACCGAGGGCAAAAGCATTCTTGATTATGTCCAAACTGCTGACATTGAAATAGCTTCTGAATGCGGAGGTCTGGGTAAATGCGGCCAATGTATAGTCAGAATTGATGGAAGTATGGAATGTCTTAATGAAAAAACAGAACAGGAAAAGAAACATTCGTTAGATAGAAATGAGAGATTAGCCTGTCAGGCAAAAATTGTTGACCCACATACTGACCTCTATGTTTTTATAAAAGATTTTGGCAAATATTCCATTCTAACCCAGACCATGCAGACAAAAGTCCACTTAGACCCTTTTGTCAGGCGGAAAAACGACAGGGTAATTCACTGTTCCGGCGAAGACCTGGGAAAGTATTCAGGAGAAATATTCGGCTTAGCCATTGATATAGGTACAACTACCCTGGTAATGGAACTGGTTGACCTTGAAGACGGTCGTATAGTTGATGCAGCTTCACGAAAAAATCCTCAAATTGCTTACGGGAATGATGTGATTTCCAGAATAGATTATACTATGCGTAACAAAGATGGCTTAGAGAGATTGCAAAAATGTATTATAGAATCTATAAATGATAGCCTTGAACAAATGGAAAAGAAGAAGGGAGAAATTAGAAAATATATTTATGACATAGTTGCAGTTGGTAACCCTACTATGCGAAATCTCTTTTTCGGTTTACCTGTAGATACGTTAGGAGTAATTCCTTTTGAGCCACCCCATCCCAAAGCCATATGCAAAAAAGCTGTAGATGTGGGATTGATAGTTAATCCAAAGTGCAATGCATACGGACCCCCGTTGATTGGAGGACATGCTGGCGCTGATGCCTTAGCAAATATTTTAGCCTGCGAGATGTACGAAAGCGAAAATGTAATTATGGTTATTGATATCGGTACAAATGGTGAAATTGTGATTGGAAATAAAGATAAGATGATGAGCGCTTCCTGCGCTGCCGGGGGTGCTTATGAAGGAGCATCTACCAAATGTGGAGTAGGTGCTGTTGAAGGCGCGATAAGCAATGTCTGGATAAGTGACGGGAAAATAAATTTTCAGACAATAGGTGGCAAACCAGCGGTGGGAATTTGTGGTTCGGGTCTGATTGATTTGCTTGCAGAGATGCTTCGCAATGGAATTATGGATAAAAAAGCAAAAATAAAAGAAGAATTCTTTATTAACGAAAAGATAAGCATCACTCAACAGGATATTTATCAACTCATAACCGCTAAGGCTGGTTTAAGGGCCGACCAGGACCTTTTGATAAAATATTACGGAATAACGCTTGATAAAGTAAAAAGAATTTATTTATCGGGCGGGTTTGGGAACTTCATAAATCCAGAAAATGCTATTGCTATCGGACTTATTCCTCCAGTGCCAGAAAAAATAGTTAAAATTGGCAATGGTGCTTTAGCTGGCGCAAAAGAATTGCTCCTTTCACTGGAGATTGGAACAAAAGCAAAAGAAATAATCACTAAAATAGAGCATATAAAACCAAACGAAAGGGAAAAAGATTTTGCTTATTTGGTGGCAGAGAAAATGTACTTTTGACTTGTGACAGTCGTAGGAGAGGTATTTTTTTACATATGGAAATTATAGAAATTCCGACAGGATGAGATAATTTTAAAATGGACCCATTAAAAATTAAAAAATATCCGAATAGAATTTTAAGGAAAAAATGTTTAGAAAGTTCATTTATAAAAATTCTATAAAATGTGAGGTTGAAGTCATTCCTGGAATAAAAACAGGAGCATAAAATGGATATATTTAATGTTTATGCAAAGAGATACGACGATTGGTATGAAAAAAATAAATTTGCCTATCTATCAGAATTAAAGGTTCTGAAATATGTCATTCCTCAAAAGGGTAAAGGATTAGAGATTGGTGTTGGCACAGGAAGGTTTGCAGAACCTTTAGGCATAAAGGTTGGCATAGACCCGTCAAAAAAGATGCTTAAGTTTGCTTTCAGGCGCAACATAAAAACATTTGTTGGTAAAGGGGAACACCTGCCTTTTAAGAATGGAGAATTTGATTTTATTTTGATTGTCATCACCTTATGTTTTGTGGACAATCCAGAAAAGGTTATTGCTGAGTCAAAAAGAGTCCTCAGGGATAAAGGAAAATTAATCATCGGCATTATTGACAAAAATAGTAAATTAGGGAAGTTTTATCAAAAGAAAAAGAGTGTATTTTACAGGGTGGCTAATTTTTTCTCTCCTGAAGAAGTAATAAATCTACTGAAAAATAATGGTTTCAAAAGCATTGTCACTTTTCAAACTATTTTTGATTTACCAGAAAATATAAAAAAAGTTGAAAAACACAAAAGGGGATACGGAAAGGGTGGATTCGTGGTTGTTTTGGGAAAGAAAAGGAGGAATCATGCAGATTAAAGCCCTGTTTGATAGTCAAGCCTTGCAGAAAAAATTTTCAATAGGATGGGGTGTTTCTTTTCTGGTTAATGGACACACTATGTTTGACACTGGTGAAAAACCCGAACCGCTGTTAAAGAATATGGAAAATATGGGTGTGGCAGTCTCAGGTATAAGAAATGTAGTTATTTCGCACGACCACTGGGACCATACTGGAGGACTATGGGAAATATTAAAGAAAAATCCAGCGATAAGGGTTTATGCCTGCCCTGGTTTTAGTCAGAATTTCAAAGATAAAATCAAATCTTTTGGTAATGAGTTAATTGAATCGGCGAGGGTCCTTAAAGTTTCTGAAAATATTTACATTACTGGCGAAATTCCTGGAGAATATGAAGGTGAATTTATGCCAGAACAAGCACTTATAGCGAGAACTTCCGAGGGACTGGTTATTATGACCGGTTGTGCTCATCCAGGAATAATTGAAATTATTCAGAAAGTTGAAAGACAATTTTCTAATGAACGGATATATATGGTTTTTGGTGGATTTCATTTAATGGACCATGACGAAAGATTAATTGAAATCATTGCTAAAGAATTTAAAAAGATTGGGGTAAAGAAAGTTGGACCCTGCCATTGCAGTGGAAAAGAAGCAGAAAGGATTTTTAAGAAAGAGTACAAGAACGACTTTTTGTCCATTAAGGTCGGTTTGGTCATACTCTCTAAATTATTACTATTCATACTATTTTAGTAGACATTATAGTAAAAATATAATGTGTTAAATATTTTAGTTCAGAACTTTATTAAATTTTGCTAAGCACCTCGAGGAGATGATTTTCGATTCACGAGAAACTTTTGGTATAGTTCGTAGTTCTGTTTAATCTGACCTGCTCCTTAATCTTCATTCGCCTTTTTCCTTTGTTTTATTTATAGGCAACTCCCTTCAGTTTTTCCACATACTGCTGGCTGGAAAATGCTGCCGTTGCCCCCTCGCCACAGGCAGTTACAACCTGGCGTAATATTTTCTTTCGGCAATCACCGCAGGCAAAAACGCCCTCACGGGAAGTGCTCATATTCTCATCGGTAATTATATAACCGGATTCATCCATGCTTAATATTCCCCCGAGAAAAGCGGTATTGGGCAGGTACCCTGCAAAAATAAATACCCCCTGGCAGGGGATACGCTTCTCTTTTTTCGTTTTGGCATTTTCCACCCGTATTCCTTCTACCATTCCCCTGCCCAGGATCTCTTTTGCAAGCGAATCCCAGGAAAACTCTATCTTTTCGTTTGCCATTATTCTTTCCTGCAGGATTTTTGTTGCCCGCAGTCGGCTGCGCCGGTGAACAAGGATTACCCTTGAGGCAAATTTCGCCAAATACAACGCCTCCTGCACTGCCGTATCTCCCCCTCCCAAAACCGCAACATCCTTCCCCTTAAAAAAAGTGGCGTCACAAATAGCACAATAGGAAACACCTTTGCCGGTCAATCTTTCTTCTCCGGGAAGCCCCAGCTTTTTTGGTCCTGCACCGGTTGCCACGATTAACGAGAGGGCATGATATACCTTATTATCAACGGTAGTTTTCCACACCCTTGCCAAATTCCCTTCCTGTTTTTCTTCCTGCTCGATTTTTTCCACTTTCCCTGGTGCAAATTCCAAACCGACATTGCTTGCCTGCTCCTTAAATTTCTCCATCAGCGGTATACTGGATACTCCCTCAGGAAAACCGGGATAATTTTCAATTCTTTCGGTAAGCAGAACCTGTGACGCAAGGGAAATATCTTCCAACAAAAGTGATTTCATCCTTGCCCGCGCACAATATATACCGGCAGTCAGCCCTGCCGGTCCTCCTCCGATAATTATCACCTCGTATATTTGACTCATTCAATAATCACCAAAAAGATTGCTCCCGTTCTAAAAACGAAAGAACCCCGCGAGCATGCCCATCCCTATAATGACAAGTAGCAACCCACTCACAACTGAAATCAGCCTGAAATATTTTCTTATCCTGGAGAATTCCCCCAGTATCCACCCCACGAATATGCTGGTAACCACAAAAGGTATCGCAAGCCCCAGTGAATAGAAACTTAGAAGCAGTATCCCCTCGCCCACCGTGCTTTTCGTAGCAGCCATTGTGTAGATACCCCCCAAGATGGGACCCAGACACGGGGTCCAGCCGAACGCAAAAACCGCCCCGATGACAAAAGACCCCATTCTTCCGCCGGGCCTGCTCTTCAAGTGCACCTTTTTCTCAACCTGCAGAAATTTTATATTGAATACGCCGGCGAGGTGCAGGCCGAAGATGATTACTATTATTCCTCCAATTGTTTTTATAAGGTTACGATTCGTAAAGATGAGGTTGCTAAAATAGGTGGCCGAAGCACCCAGGGAAATGAAAATGAAGGAAAAACCCAGGATGAATAGAATGGTCTCAGGAAGTACCTTCTTCCAGTTACCGGAAACCCCTTTTCCACTGCTATCCTCCTGCAGCCTGTCAACGGACATGCCCGTTATGAAAGACAGGTATGCAGGAATTAACGGCAGGATGCAGGGAGAGAAGAAGGACAGGATACCCGCTCCCAGCGCGAGAAAAACGGAAATGTCATTCACCTTCGTTCTCCATCACAGCAATTCCCTCACATCTTTCTCAAAAACTTCCAGCGGCCTGAAACCAACATACTTCTTAACAATATTTCCCTTCCTGTCAATTATGAAAGTCGTGGGAATTCCGCGTATACCCCCATATTTGTCCGTGACTTCCTGTCTGCCGAATACAATAATATAGTTTATACCTATCTTGCCGGCGAACTGGCCAACCTTTCGCTCCCCATCTTTGTCTAGCGATACCCCGACAATCTCCAGTCCTTTTCCCCCGTACTTCTTTTTGAGATCTATGAAATCGGGAATCTCTGTGCGGCAGGGAGAACACCACGTAGCCCAGAAGTTAAGTATGATAACCTTTCCGCTCAGAGAAGACAACTTAAATTTGTCCCCTCCCAACTTCGGCAGGACGAAATCCGGAGCATCACCCCATTTTGTTATCTTGCCGGAGGAAACCTTCTCCACTTTAACCGTAGTGGCAGTTTTTTCACCAGCATCACCTTTCCTCAAACCAGCATTGGGACACCACGCCAGTATGCCAATCATTAGCACGCAAAGGACAATCACCTTTGAAATTAAGGGTTCTTTCATTCTTGAAATTCCGAGCTCGTTATCCATTTCTTTTTGCCTCTTCCAGATCATCAGGTCTTGCTATTTTCCTTCCTTAGCTAATTCTCCGTTTTGATAACTCATCACTATGAAGCTCGCCACTAATAGCCATTAATCCTTTTTCTACATCAACTACCACCTTCACCATACTGCCGTATATATTCCCAGCCCTCTCTTTAAGTTCAAATAATTTAATTTTATCTCGAATAATTTCCATATTTATGTGTAACACTCATCCTATGAATATATTATAGGATACCATATATTTTCACTTAAGTTAAAATAAAGAACCAATGCCGCACAGAAACTGTAAAGATTTTGTACTTACGCTGTCATTCTCATTTTTTATGTCTCTGTCAAAAGAAACTTCATTAATCTGGTATCTTCCTTCCACAAAAATACTTGTGTTATTCCCCAGGTGAATCCTTAATCCGAAAGGAAAACGAACTCCAAACCCGAGTTCCATCTCATATGTAGGAGCTGAAAATGTACTGGATTTAGTATATCCTTTCAGAGTCGGACCATCAATAAAATTCAGAGAAAAACCAAAACCCGCCCCGAAATAAGGTTCAACCACGTCCAGAGGAGCTCTTATCAGTAAATCTATCCATATCGGAATAGATTTTACTGTCAGATAATCAGATGTAGTAAAATTAAATGTCCAGTTCGGATTACCATCTACCGTGCATTTTACACTCTGCGGGACGATATTATGAGATTCATAAGAAAATTCAACATCCGCTCCCAGAACACTATTGAAGAATCCTCCTATTCTTAAACCAAATGGTATAGTCCCACTGGTTTTCAAATTCTTCCAGCTTATTGACCCAAGAACATAATTGGCATTGTTATTTAATGTAATACCAATCCAATGAGCGTACATATTGGTGCTCCTTTTAAATTTAAGGTCCATAGTAGTAGATAAAGAATAACCAACTAAAACATCAATAAAACTATAATTTTTCCCAGCAGGAGCTGAAACTTGAAGGTATTGTTTTGGAGGAGTGTATGTGTATGCTGGTGGAGGAGGTGGTGCTGGTGCTGGAGCAGGCTTCGGTGCCTCAGCAACTTTTGGTATCGGCTGAGTTGGCAGACCTATCATTTTATTTACAAGATTACGCACCCCCGCTAACAACTGGTTCTCGCTTTCACACTCTTCTGTCTCGGCGCGCTCAATTCTTCCGGATTGCACATCTACTATTTTCAGGTTAACAAGATAGGTTGACCCCACCTTGCCCAGAGAACCGACAAAAACTTTATTCACGCCAAGTAATTTACCTGCCTGTGCTACATCTTTTTCAGTAAAACCTGTCATCTGAAATTTCTGTTCTTTAAGAATACTTTCCACGTTCTCCCGGTTAACAAGATTAAATTTTCCCGAATTAACCAATTGTGTTCGCAGGTAATCTGAAAGTGTCATAGCAGTTCCCTTGCTCACACCCTCTCCTGCTTCAAAATCCAGAACAGCCGCAGTCATTTTTTCCTCTACAGCACACAAAGAATTGCTAAAACTAAAAATAACCATAACCATCAAAATAGTCCAATTTAACATCGAACCGCTACAATAATTTTTCATCTTTCCTCCTCGTAACCAAGAACTTCATCTCCTGGTTTTAATTTTACAATTGAAATGGGCTTTCCACCGGGTTTTGTCAGGCGGATTGTCTCAGCATTCTGCATAACCAATGATATCGGGTGTTTTTCAATTGACCCACTTTCAGCGGGTACCCCCTCAATTAAAATCATCGGGCGTTTTTCAACTTTAATCCTGCCAACAATTCCAACCTGTGTATTATCCTTATGGTCTACAATTAAAATCCCATCACCACTTTTTAAATCTGAAAGATATTTGGTCTTGCCATCAGGAATGCGGGTAAATGCATGAACACCTCCTGCATTTACTCTGAAAGGACGAGAAGCAACATACGGATTCTCTACGCTTTCAGAATGGACAAGAAACATACCACTTGAAGTATTGCCAATTAACATCCCCTGTCCTATTTTCATATTGGTGCAGGTATCAATACATACCCTGTCTCCCATGCCCACTTGTCTGATGTTAATAATTTTTGCCCTGCACAGAATAAGTTTTTCCATTCCCTCCTTGATAATTCTGGAAGTTCTTTTTATCTCATTTACATCCCTGGTATCCATAAGAATCCCGTCCACACCTTTCTCAAGAATTCCCAGAGCAAGTTTTGCTTCCTGTGCATTCTTAACAAGTGCAATCAAGCCTCTGCGCTGTGCAACTAAATTTTCGAGTGGAATAACTTTCCAGTTGCCTGTCTGAATTATTAGAAATTTATCCCTGTTTAATTTCGCTGCTCTTTCCTCATCTTCTTTGCTATTAATGACAATTTCAATAACATCCCCGCCTAATTTCAGATCTCCATCGCCGGCAATAGTAGCAATCAATCCTAATTCCTTAACCTTTTTCGTGCAGCCGGATGGAATTAACACTGCATCTGCTCCGCTCTCGAGCGCAGTGGTCACCAGATTCTTATTATATGGAATAATTTTCACCCAGAACTTTTTCATTTTAAGATTTTAAGAACTTCTTCAATGGTAACATTCTTATGGACAACTGAAGAAATTACTTTTACTATTGCCACAGGGTCTTTATGCTGGAATGCATTTCTTCCAATAGAAACACCTGCAGCACCTGCTTTCATTGCACCCTCAATCATCTCAAGGATTTCCCTGTCAGTTTCCATCTTTTCTCCACCTGCGATGACCACAGGAACAGGGCAGGTACTGGTTACTTCCTTAAAACTTTCTGCGCTTCCTGTATAATTGACTTTCACTATATCTGCACCGAGTTCTGCGCCAACTCTCGCAGCATGCTTTACAACAGCAACATCAAATTGATTCTTAATTTTTGCTCCCCGTGTATAAATCATCGCAAACAATGGCATTCCCCATTCCACACATTTTTTAGAAATCGCTCCTAAATCATGCAGCATCTCACTTTCATCTTCTGCACCAAGATTCACATGTATTGATACAGCATCTGCTCCTAATTGAATTGCCTCTTCAACTGTGCATACAAGAACCTTGAAGTTAGGGTCAGGTGCTAAACTTGTGCTTCCTGAGAGATGAATAATTAAACCAACATCTTTTCCCTTTCCGCGATGTCCGCCGCGCACAAGTCCCTTATGCAAAACAATTGCGTTGGCACCTCCATTTACTACATCATCAATTGTCTTCTTCATATTCTCCAGTCCCTTAATTGGTCCAACCGTAACACCGTGGTCCATAGGAATAATTACAGTGCGTCCGGTATTGCGATTTATAATTCTTTCAATCCTTATCTCTTTGCCTATCATATGGAACTCCTTTCCTTGAAAGTTTAGTTGTGAGATGTTGAGGTCTGACCCTCAACTACTCGGTTTTTGCCTTCTTCTTTCCCTCGATAAAGAGCGCGGTCTGCTTCTTTAATTAAATCTCGAACTGATTTTGCATCTAATGGGTAATTTGCTACTCCAAAAGTAATGGTTAGTTTTCCAGTTGGCTGCGATTTTTCTTCAAAAGGAAATTTACTCTCTTCTATTTTTTTTCTAAGATTTTCCGCAACTATTAATGCATTTTCTTTGGTTGTATTTGGAAGTATGATAACAAATTCTTCTCCTCCATATCTTGCTACTGTATCGCTTCCTTTTGTATTCCTTTTTAAAATTTGGGCAATTTCACGTAAAACTTTATCTCCCTCCGGATGCCCATTAGTATCGTTATAATTTTTAAAATTATCAATATCACCCATAATTAAAGAAAGAGGAAAATTAGCCTTTTCTGTTTTTTCAATTTCTTTTCTAATGCATTCCTGAAAATGACGATGGTTATAAATTTCGGTTAAACCATCAGTGATAGAGAGCAACTTTGTTTTCTCCAAAAGATGAGCATTTTCTACAATAAGGCCGGCTTCAGCAGAAATAATGGTAAGAATGTCTAATTTTTGACTGGTAAATTCTCCTTCTTTTTCACTTAAAGCAGCAATTAATCCAATTATTCTGTTTCTTCTTCTTAAAGGAGCAACAATAAAGGAACGAAAGCCCTGTTCATATAGTACCTTATAATAAGGAAAAGAAATAAGATTATTTATTAAGTGGGACCTTCCTTCTTCAATCACGTCTTCCTTAAGAATCCGGTCAGCCAGCTCTATTTCTTTTCTTCCTTTTAAAACACGCATAAAAAATTTTCTTTCTTCATCGCTGTAAAGTTGCAAAATAACATTTTCTACTTTTAATAAATCAGAAACCATTTCCGCAAATTTATTAAGAACCACTTCCAGATCTGGCTCTTCTCCGAGAACATCAACTATTTTTCTTAAATATTCAAGAATAGTAGTAGATTCTTCTTCATCACTTAAGCGTAATTCCTCCTTTTCATAGTTTATTTCAAGAATTCTAATTTTACTTTTAAAACTTCGCATATACACATAAAAAGAAACAATCAAAAAACCAGCAAATATATTAAAAATAAAAATAATATTCCAAGAATCTGGAATTATCTTCTGACGAATCACTAAATTTAACAAAAAAAGAATTAATAAAAGAAACCATATCATTAGCCTGCTTGCTTTCCTTCTACTGTACCTACCTCTAATTGAACATCCGCTCTTCTCTCAATTCTTTCAACTTTCCCATCTCTAATCCAGAAAATTCGATCAGAGACATCAATCATTTTTAAATCATGGGTAGCAGAAATTATAGTTACTCCCTTTTCCTTATTTAATTCTTTCAATAAACCTATAATTTCTTTTCCTGTTTTTAAATCAAGGTTTCCTGTTGGTTCATCAGCCAGAATAATTGCGGGGTCGTTTGCGAATGCTCTGGCAATGGCTACTCTTTGCTGCTGACCTCCAGAAAGTTCATTGGGCTTATGATGGACTCGTTCTCCCAATCCTACTGATTTAAGAAGTTCTACTCCTTTATCCCTGGCGTCGTCCTCACTTAATCCGGCAAAAATCATTGGTAAAGTTATGTTTTCTAAAGCGGTCATTACCGGAATTAAATTAAATGTCTGAAATATATACCCTATCTTCCTGCATCTAAGCCATGCAAGTTCATAAGCATCCAGCTGTGCAACATCCACCTCGTCTATGTAAACTCTTCCTTCAGTGGGCTTGTCTAAACCTCCTATCACATTAAAAAGAGTAGTTTTTCCAGAACCAGAAGGTCCCATAATTGAAATATACTCACCTTTGGCAATCTCTAAATCAATCCCGCGCAGAGCTTCTACAGTTACTTTCCCAAGATCAAATGCTTTTTTAACTCCTCTTGTCCTTACCACGTTTTGTTCAGCCATTATCCACCTCCTATTAGGTGTCAGGTCTTGACATGTAACTCAGGACTTTAGTCCTGATATAACTCAGGACTTTAGTCCTGATATTTGTCATTTGTCAAGACCTGACACCTCTTTACATTTCCTGACGCATTGCATCAGCAGGAACCATTTGCGTTGCCCGATAAGCAGGGTAAATTGCTCCAGCAATAGATAATACAAGCCCAATAACAATAGTGATTGCTCCATATTTCAAAATTTCCAGCCATGGCAAAACTTCAATTACCTGTGTTCCATATTTTCCAATATTAACAAATAAAGGAAAAAGAAACCCTAAAATTGCTCCTCCAATTGAACCAATCAATCCCTGAAAAGTTGACTCTAATAAAAAAAGTTCAACGATAAAGCGATCTAATGCTCCCAGGCATTTCCAGGTTCCAATCTCCCTGTACCTTTCTGTAACTGAGGTTAACATTGCATTCATTATCCCGATTATGCAAACTAATAAAGAAAGAGAAATAAGCCAGACTTGTCTTGCCTGTACTTCTTGAGCCATTGGTTGTAATAAAAATTTTACTTCGTCTGTTCCACTGGCAAGAAGAGATTGGGCAATTACATTATTAGTAAAAGTTGACATTAAAAAAGTTAAAGAAAAAAATATCCCTCCAATTGTAATAAAAGAACGGCCAAATCTTACTCTTATATTTTTAAAGGCAGTGGAAACTGCTTTTAAAAAAGGAAGGTTAATCTGTCTGCCAATCCCTTTCTTAAATACATTTTCATCAAATATTTCTTGCATTTTTTTCCTCCTTTGTCATCATTAAACCAATTAACCTTTTTTCTGCTAATTTTTTAAAATAGGCGAAAATGGAAACCTCTGCTTCCCTCAAGTTTAATTTATACTCTTTACAAAAAAAACTGATTATTTCTTCAACTGTTTTTTCTCCATCACACATTTCCCATACTTTTGAACCTATTTCATCTAAAATAATTGTTTTCTTCCCGCTCTCACTAAATATAAAAGAAAACAGATGTGTCCACGCTGTTTTTCTGCGGGGAATATAAATAAGAACATTTCCCTTTTCGTCTTTTTCCCATAAAAGCTTTTGATTTCTTACCGGCTTTGCTTTTAAAGAATCTTCACGAGTTAATTTCATTTAAAATTTGGTCTAAAATTTTTGAATTTTTTTCTTTACTTAATAACCTTAAAACAAAAATTTTATTTTTATAAGGAGAATGGATTAAAACTATTTCATTATTTAAAGTTCTAAAAAATATTTTTTTCATCCCCTCTATTTTTATTACGTCATACCCCCGACGTTTATCTTGCGAGTAACAAGGTTCTTCGCCAAAATTATATTTAAAACCCTTCAAGTAACCTCTGCACAATTCTGGTGAAAGTTCCCTTAAATCTTTATTTCTAAGAAGTATGCTGGCTAAACTTATACATCGGACATTTAAAAAATCTTTTTTTCTCTTAAAAGAAAGCTCAACATTTCCCGTTTTAAAAGAGTAGTCAAATAAATAGAACTCTTTTGGTATTTTAACACATAAATCATAAACTGACCATAAATTTTTTTCTAAAGAATATGTCCGAAGTGTTTTATAAATCCTCTTTACTTTTTCTTCTATATCTTCTTTTAGGTTTGCAAGAACTCTTAAAAAAATAAGGTAACTGCTTCTGAAACAATAAGATATCAGGTTGTAGGATTGATAATCAGCCTTCCAGTAGAAAAATTCTCCTACTTTTTCTTTAAGAGGAGTAATTTTCAGATCTCTTTTTATCTCTAATTCTAATCCGGTTCTCTTCGCTTTCTTTCTAAGTGTTTCAATATATCTATTAACTATTTTTTCTAAAGAAAAAACCTGGCGTTCTTTTCTCCATTCAAGCTCAAGCCTTGTAATCTTCAAGTCATTAAATCTTAAAGAGCCTTTTTCTTCAGAATCTTGAATGGCTCCCAGTTCCCAATTTTGAGGAATTTCAAAGCTGATTCCTCTCCACCCAAAAACTTTATAGTTTTCTTCCATCATTTAAAAAATCAGACCTGAAGGTCTGAGTTACGTAACTCAGGACTTTAGTCCTGAAGGTTGTGGAAGACCTGAAGGTCAGACCTGAAGGTCTGAGTTACGTATAATTTCCTTAGCTATTAAAATATCAGCTGGGAGATAGATTTCCCGATTAAAGCAATGGCAATGGAAGCCATGGCAACCAGTCCCATTCCACATCCGTAACCAGCAAGAAGAATTGGGGTATAAGATCTCCACATTTTCCCGTATTTCCTACTAAAAATATATCTTCCCATTAAAGCTCCAATAAACATCGCCGGAGCATTGAAAGGTAAACCTCCTATCCCTCCTAAAATTCCATAAAAAATTAAGGTTGGAGCTCCAAATAAATTTAACAAGAAATAAATAAGTGCTCCAATTGCTCCTCCACATATAATAACCCCTGGCTTTATTGCCTGAAGCATCCATTTTGCTCCTCCTTCCATTGTAGCCGAGGTCCATAAACATTTAAAAGTCGCTTCATAGGGCCAAATCTTCTGCACATAAGGATACATTGCTGAAGGAATAGAACCTAATTTCCAGGTTATTCCCCAGAAAATAAAACTACAAAAAGCAGTAACAACAAATCCTAAAATGGATGCTTTGATGATGCTCTTAAATTTAACCCGCACCAGGTCAGCCATCTTCCATCCCTGCACTGTCCAGGCATGGTTATAATATGGAACAGGGGCAAACCAGATTGCCGCTCCTCTATAACCACTTAAAATAAAAGAACCTTCTTTCAGGTAAGGAAAATTTATACCTGCAACACTTCCAAGGCCTAACATTCTAGCTGAAATATAAGTCAAAAGAGGGGTTAAAATAAATCCAAAGATAATGATAATCCATAATGGAAAATCGGGAACAAGAATATTGCATAAGATAATATAAAGAAGAGTGGAAATTGCCCAGATAATAAGAGCAAAAGAAATAGAAATATCTCCTCTTCCTTTTGGAACTTCAATTTTACTAAAACTTAATTTTTTTTCTTTAAAAATAGAAAATATTTTTCTAATCCCAACAGCTGCTACAATCACTGACATTCCTATACTAACACTGAGCCACAAATCAAGGCTGTTAGAAAGCGATGTAGGAAGAACCCCCATTCCTGGTTTCCAATGAGTAAGAATTCCTGCTTTATAAAATGCAGGGTTCAGAGCAAAATTAGTGACTACTCCACCCATAAATATTCCGGCGACCATCCAGAAAGGGATAATCATTCCGGTTAATAATGCTCCCAGATCAGTACTTACAGCAAAAGCTACTGCCGGAAGGAAATTACTTAAACCGGGTGTAAAATCAATAAAAGGAATTGGTAAAATTGTTAAAGGTTTTGCCATCATTAAACCAGTAATTGTAGGAATAGTGACATAAATTGCACCAAAAACTAATCCAATCATTCCACCTATGCTGAACATTTCCCATCTCCAGGTTTCCTTTTTTTCTGTTGTTTCTGCTAATGCAGTTGCACCACCAGCAGCTACATAAGCCATCGGGAATGATAATTTTTCAATATCACTGGTAACCCGGAAAAAAGCATATCCTAAACTCATAGAATTCACCATGAATAAGAATTGATGGAGAACGAGAATGATTACCGGAACAAACCAATCCTGATGAAAAAATGTTCTTTTTGCCAATGCTTCTGAACCAAGTGCAGGAACGACCCAATTAGGGATAAGTTTTGTAAGACCAAATGCTTCTGCCTGCGGCGATTGTCTTAAAAACTGATTCCAGATGTTCTGGCTGAAAAATCCTCCGTGAAGAACAAGAGTTGCTGCTCCCAAAACTACTCCAGGAGCAATCAATCCTCCAGCGATACTATAAATAACATAGATTTCCTGCCTGGACATTTTACCCAGAGAACGTTTAGTAATTTCAATAAAAAGAATAATAGTTACCCATTCAGCTGCTCCGGCTAAAGATTGACCTGTGAGAAGCCCTAAATATATTGCTCCAGGAAGAATAATAAAACCAATAAATAGAGCAGCAAATACTGTTTTTAAATTAAAACCATCCTTATAAGGTTCTTCCTCATACCCTATTTTTATCTCTTCTTCAATTTCTTTCATCTGGTATTCTCCTTAAATAAAAATTTTCTTCCTTCTTCCCTGTATTCTTCTTTTGTTTGTTCAGCAATTGTTCTCCATACTAAGAATTGTTTACGCAGGCAATTAAGAAAATGACGATTTAATCTTTTCCAGTCTTCTCCTTCTCCACTCATTCTATTAATAAAAACAACAATCAAATAAATCCCTTTATCTTCAGTAGGAGTGGCTCTTAATTCTATCTTTTGACTTACACCTAAGTCGAATGGAGCAATCCAGACATTCATTTTTATTAAATATCCTTTTTCTTCCCTTCCCTCTAATTCAAAAGTTTCAAAATGAGTATCTTCAGTATAAAAATCTCCGATTGATTCTTCTGTATAGGAAGCAAAATAATTTCTTAAAAAAACAAATAACCCTAAAACTTCTTTTTCACTTACTGTAAATGGAAAATCAAATCTCCAGTCATCACCAACTGGAGCAGGAATTTTCCATTTTCTGGTCACATCAGGAACAGCCATTTTTGAAGCCTTGTTTGCAGGATAAATTGTTGAAAGAAAAACAACTGCCATTACCATTAAAGTAGAGGAAACTGCAGAAAGAGAAGAATAATTTAAGGTTAATCCGGAAAGTGTTCCGGTCACTGTAAAGATTTTAGCGATTATCTGCCCCAATAAATATCCGCATATTCCTCCCACAATTGCATAAACACATGCCTCGGCAATAAAAAGCATAGAAATATGTGTGGGAGCTAGCCCCAAAGCTGAATAAGTTCCAACTTCCCTGAATCTTTCATATACCGAACCCATCATTGTGTTTAACACGATTAAAGCAACAACAATAATTGGAATAAGAAGGTTTGTTAAACCGCTAAAAGAAGTTCCGGAAAGAGAGGAATAAACAATAGAATTATTGCCTATTCCTGCAAAAACAGTTAATGCTAATCGAGAAACAAAATTTTCTATTTTTTCCTTTAAATCTTTCTCATCAATAAATTTTATAGCAATTGATTGAATGGTTCCCCCTGAATTTACTACTTGCTGATAAGGAAGTATAATAATATTTGCTCCATCGGTATGGAGAAAAGATTCTATCTTTGCTTTTTCTGCCTGGTATCCACCACCTCTTTTCTCCTGAAGTGTTTTTCCATGCATTTCTTCCATTGTTCCCATAAACTCTGCCGGAGTGAGTGCTTCGTCATCAATATCTTTAAATTGATTGAATTTCTTAGAATCAAAAACTCCAATAATTAAAAACTCTTCTCCAAACAATTTAATTTTTGCTTTCCCTGCTTCTTCTAAATTTATCTTTAATAACTTTGCCATCTCCTCGGGAATAATACAAACATTCTCTTCCCCTTGTTCAAACCATCTCCCCCTTATTAAACTTTTATCAACTCCTGTAATTTCTCTTTCAGCCGGCTCTAATCCTACTAAACCCGAAGCATAAAAAGAATTATCTTGATACCTTATCTTAAAATTAGTTTTTTCTCCTTTAGTCCTCACAATAAACCAGGAACGCGAAGAAATAATTGTATTTTCCTTTGAAAAATCTTCTTTTAGATATTCACATGTCTTTTCTTCTAAAGGAAACCAGACACGGTCCCTGATGAGCATTCCCTGATAAGGAGGAACATTTGAACGATATATTTGATAAAATTTTAAATAGGCTCGAACTGAAGTAAAAGAAAGAACAGTAAAAGTCAAAAGAATTAAAGTTAGAGCAGTGAGAAAAGTACGCATTTTTCTCCTTTTCATATTAGAAACACCCAGAGAAAAAGCACGGGAAAGAACACTTGCTCTGGATATTTCTGCTTCCTCTACTTTTAATGTCTCTCTTTTCCTCTTTTTCATTAATTCTTCAAATTTCCCAGAAACAAATGAAATAACAAGCAATGACAAAGCCAGAAGAATAAAGGCTAAAAGTATGATTTCTGCGGCAAAAGTAAGAGAAAAAGCAGGATGAACCAGTCTTAAAACTAAATAGGTTGCTAAAAATATTCCAAAAACAGCAACTATTTGTTTTCTAATGTCAGAAAAGCCAAAAACAAGACGCTCAAACAAAAAGGAAAAAGGCAGTATTAAAAACATATAAAATATTACACCGGAAATTACATCGTTCATTGTTCCCTTTACATCTGGATATGCTCTGGATTCAAGTCCGGCACTGCGACGAGAATATCTGACAAAATCATCCCATCTTTTTTCTTCTTTTGCTTTTTCTGATTCTTTTAAAAATTTTGCAGATTCCTGATGTAATTCTAAAAGCCGGGCATTAGAAATTCCATACTTATACAACTGCGTTATTCTAAATTCATCGAGGTTATACATATCTTTTGCTGCCTGGAAAGGAGTATTTGCAATATTTTTTACAGTAGGTTCAAAACCCACCCCTTCTGACAAAGATTTCTTTTTACTTCCTGGAGAATTAAGAAGTAACTGGCGCATTCCCAATGCCCCTGTTCCGAAAGCAATTTTTATTTTTTCCTGTGGATGAGTAAAAATAACTGCAACCGGCTCGCTAAGAGAAGTCGCCCCTATCCATACCGGGATTTTCTGGTCAATAAAAGTATAACCGTAAGCATAGGGAAGACTGTTATTAATATTAAAAATATCGATGCGGTTCATTGAAGTTAAATATCTGGGGTCAATTAATTCAAAAATATCGATGGGAACACATGGAAAAAGAACTGTAATTTGTGCTTTTTCCCACCAATCAATCCAAGCTTTCATCGGGTAATTTTCAGCCCCATTAACTCCACGATCTGGAGCATAAACAATATTCCCGTCTTTATCTAAGACATATGCATGAATTTCCACAGCAGTCACTGTAGGAAATAATTCAAAATAGCGTCCTTTTTCATCAGTTATATTGAAATAAGTAGTTCTTACTCCAGCAACTGCTTTCTCCTGTGACATAATAATTTCTGTAACTGCTCCTTTAATAGGCTTATCAGGAACAAAACTTTCCCTCGGGTCAAAAGATACAATTTCTCCTCTCAGCCCCCTGAGCAAATCTCTTAATTCCATTGCTAATTTTGGAAAAATTTCTTCTTCATCTATAGCTTTCTTTAGAAGACAGGAAAGAAACTTAATTTGTTTTTCTAAATTTCCATAATTAATGTATTCAGCTTTATCCAGAGGAGTATCAACAAGCATGCGTGCATCATGGGCAGTGATAATAGATATTGACGGATTTCCGGCTTTTAATGGCACTTCCCCATCAGCCATAATTTTCACAGGAATCAGGCTTGAAAAACTGATTCCTTTTTCTGCTGTAATTCCATTGGAAAAAGTATTAGATATTTTATATCCCAGAGAGTTACATATTTCTTGCGCATAATCAATAAACTTTTTACCCAGAGGAGCAAGATATCTCTGATGGTAAAAATCTTCACTGTTATGCCAGACAACTAATTCATCGCTATGGCTGGAAAGGTCAAGCCCAATAAATAAACTAATTTTTATTGGATTTTTAATTTTATCTTTGAAATATTTATCTGTTCTGGCAAATTCATTAATAAAAGCAAAGATTCCCTTCCTTGTAATAAAATGAGCAGAATTAGCTAAAAAGATTACATTTCTTTTTGGTGGATTATTTTTTAGAATTCTTGCTATTTCCAATAGAGCTGAAATTCCTGTAGAATTTTCTGCTCCAGGAGCAATAGAGGGCACTACAGAAATTGCATCGTAAAAAGATTGAATAACTACTGTTTCATCCTTAAGTTTTTTATCTCTTCCGGGAAGTGTGGCAAAAATATTCTTTGATTGGACTTTCTCCCATTCCATTCTTGCTTTTAAATGAACAGGAATTTCTTTTTCTTTGTTTTTATTAATTTCAGAAATTAAAATTTTTGCTTCGTTGCTTTTAATATAAAACCTTGGCACATTGACAGGAACAGTCGTAAAAGTTTTTCCTGCTTCTGTACGATTGGTTTTCTGAGGCTGGATAAAAACAATTGCTTTTGCTCCTAACATTGCTAAATTTAACCAATTTGCTCCAGAATTGAAATTTAACAATACAATACTGCCTTTTATTTCTTTTCCGTTTAAATTTTCAAGATTTCCATTTCCACCATAAATAAGGAGCCCATCCAGTCCTTCCTCTGGCAAAGTAGAGGTTCGGACACCATTTGGCCATAGAGAATGCAGGGTGAGTATCCTGTTTGAAGAGATAACTTTTAAACTTGCTCCTTTATCTTTTGGAACTACCACATCAAATTCCTGAACCCTGACTTCTAAACCTAAATTTTTCAATTCACTTATGATGTATTCAGCGGCTTTTCTTTCTCCTTCATAACCACAAACTCTCGAACCTAAATTAGAAAAATATTCAACATTATTTTTTACCCTCGAAATATCTACCTGTCCAGCAATATTCCAGTAATTGAAAGAAAAAGCATTGGTAGCAATCATAAAAATAAAGCAGAGAATAATATTTTTTTGTCGAGTAGACATCTTTTATACCTCCATTTGGTATTTAATACCCCTCACAGAACCGAACGTCCAGATTTCCCAGATTCGGCTCTTCAATTATGCTTCCTCACTACGAGGATAGAGCATAAAATTGATGATATATCTTCGGTTCTGGCAAGGGATTAT
>MNUO01000024.1 GCA_001871015.1 Candidatus Desantisbacteria bacterium CG1_02_38_46 | reverse complement strand
GAAGCAAGATTTCTCAGTTCATTCATTGCTGCATCTGCCATTACAAAAATAATGTCAGGAATGAAAACAATATCTATAACCCCACCGTTTTTCATAGCTATAGCTCCACCACCTACTAGTGTGGCACCACTCAAATTCCATGCAATTTCAAATCCAACATCTTTGCGTAACATATCGTATGGATTCTTGCCAGCGAAATCATTAGCAGTAAGAACCTTCCCCTCATTATTAATAACCCAGTTTTCCATTTTGATACTACCGCTACCCTCAAGATTAAATGTTGTACTCCAGCTCATTTCTCCGGTTGATGATTGGGTTGTAGAAGGTGCGTTGGTGGTATCAAATTTTATTTCCTTATCATTTATTTCTGCGTATCCATCAGTAAGATTGGTATTGTTCCATTTCTGAAGGAAATAGTCGCGTTTGACAACACCCGGCGCAGCATTTGCCCAGAGTGATTCTGCTCTGGTTAATGTCACCTTATCCGCAGCAATCGCAGTTATTGCTCCGATTAGACTTGATGGAATTTCTCCGCTGAAACCCCAGTCTGCCTGATAATACTGGAGATTTCCCGGCTTTGGATTCCCGGGATCACGCATATTGAGATTCAAAAAACGGATACTGTCACCGCTGGGTCTGTATATACGCTGCTCTACTCTGACCAGAACCTTATTATGGTCTTTCATTGACCTGCCTGCAGCAAAATCAGACTTTTTAACCTCCAATCCAAAAAGCCGATGCTCCCTTAACTCCTGCCTTAATTCTGCAACCTCAGAACGAATTTCTTTTCTTTCTTCTTCTGTCAATTTAATCTCTATTCTTGCTTTTGATTCAATAAACTTCTGCCAATCTCCTTTTTCCTGAGGAGTAAGGTCTCTGGGCAAACCAAATTCGCCGGGTTTAATTCCTAAGGCTTTGCCTTCTTCCACGAGCACTACCCTTATTTCTCCTATTTCTTCTCTCAGCGATTTGACCTCTATTTTACCTTTAAAAACAAGAATGTCGCTGGCTCCGTCTCTCTGCACAATAATAGCAAATTCTGTCCCGCGAACTCCTGCAACTGCAGTAGGAGTCACAATATTGAATTTAGAACCTTCCTGATGTTCAACTTTGGCCCATAGTTTACCAAGTAATAACTTGAATATAGAACTTTTCTTTTTTGCTTCTTTGTCTTCACTTAAATCATTGATTTCAAGGGTGGAATTCTCGCGTAGTTTTATAAGGCTCCCGTCATCAAGTGTAAGTTCACACATTGCACCATTCTTCGTCTGAACCTTATCGTTAATCTTCAGCTCCATTTTGGCTGCAGCCGGTTTCCAGGCAGGCTCACCCGCCTTTTGCACCTCAACCATTCCTTTGACAGTAGTAATGACAGCAACTCGTGCACTGGCTATGGATACAGTACCAAACACCAATATTCCAATAATACATCCCACGTATGAAGCCCATTTCCTATAATTTTTCCTCATTTTGACCCTCCCTTGGTAGCTAATAGTCTAAATCTTTGGCTACCTTGTAAATATTAGACACTTTTATAAAGAAAGAAGTTTAATTATTTTATAATATAGTATACACTAATCTTCAGGGCTAAAGCCCTGAGTTACATCTGTATGTTGTAACTCAAACCTTCAGGTTTGATTAGTTCAGGGCTAAAGCCCTGAGTTACATCTGTATGTTGTAACTCAAACCTTCAGGTTTGATTAGCTCAGGACTAAAGTCCTGAGTTACAGCAGGTCAGGACTAAAGTCCTGACACTAATCTTCAGGGCTAAAGCCCTGAGTTACATATCAGGACTAAAGTCCTGAGCTACGGACCTTCAGGTCTGATTTCTCATAATATAGTATACACTATTTTATGAAATTTGTCAAATAATTCTCTACTTTTTTCTATTTTTTTCTCTTTCCTATCAAAATTAGCATTTCCCTGACAACAGTTGCAGCCAGAAATGAAGAAATTTCTGTAGGGTCACAGGGAGGGGAAAGTTCAACGACATCAAGCCCAACAATTCTGGTTTTTTTTAACCCTTTTATAAATTCAATGAATTCCTCAAAAGAAATTCCCCCTGGTTCTGGAACCCCGGTTCCCGGAAATATTCCCGGGTCAAACACATCCAGGTCCATTGTAATATAAAGCGGGGAATTGCCAATTTTTTTGAGCACTTCGGTTAAACTTTTCCTTGAAAATTTATAAATAATTTTATGTCTGCCAGCAAATTCAAACTCTTTTCTTTCGCCTGAACGAATACCGAATTGAAAAAGCGATTCAGGACTGACAAAATCCAGCAGTCTTTTCGCTACCGTAGCGTGTGATAATTTATTTCCAAGGTATTCTTCTCTCAAATCACAGTGGGCATCCAGATATAATATCTTAATATTTTTGTATTTTTTATTGATAACCTGTAATACAGGCAGCGTTATAAGATGGTTTCCTCCGAGGGCAAACGGTATTTTGTCTTCCTCTAAAATTTTTTCAGTTGTCTCTTTTATTAAATTCAGCGCATCACCTGTATTTTTATTTGCAAGACCCAGGTCCCCTGCATCAGAAAAGTGGACATCCCTTAAATCTCCTTCTAAATATGGAGAGTAATCCTCTATTTCATTTAAGGAGTGACGTATTGCAGCAGGACCAAGGCGAGAGCCCACACGATATGAAGAACTAATGTCATGTGGACAGCCAAAAAGCACAATTTCTTGCCGACTTTTCGGCACACTCATCTTACCAACCTCTTCATAAATTCGGGGAGCATAAAAGCACCCCTGTGAACATCCTCGTTATAATATTTCGTTGGAAATTTTTTATCCATTGCCCGCTCAATATCAAAATTCACAAGAGGATCATATTTCTTACTGGCAAATGCAAAACTCCACATTCCTGAGGGATAAGTGGGTATTGGCGCAAAATAGAGTTTAACCAATGGAAATATTTTCTTCAGTATCTTATATGTCTTTTTGATTACTTCTTTATCCATAAAAGGTGTTTCAGTTTGTGCCACAAGAATTCCGTCTGGTTTGAGGCAGCGATAGACGTTCTTGAAAAAATCTCTGGAAAAAAGTTCCTTTGCCGGACCCACAGGGTCAGAGGAATCTAAAATAATAACATCAAATTTTCCTGTTGAGCTTTTTACATATTTTATTCCATCCCCTATTATCAATTTGAAACGGGGATTATTCAGCTGTCCACTTAACCCTGGCAAAAACTTCTTTGATGCATCAATAACATCTTTATCAATTTCTACCATTGTAATTTTTTTAATATCCCTGTGTTCAACCAGTTCCCGAACTGTCCCCCCATCGCCTCCTCCGATTACCAGAATATTTTCAGGATTGGGATGAGTAAAAATCGGCACATGCACCAGCATTTCATGATAGATGAATTCATCTCTTTCTGTAGTCATTACCATACCATCAATGACAAGCATCCTCCCGAATTCTTCAGTTTCCAGAATTTGCACTTCCTGGTACTTACTCTTTTTTGAATAAAGAGTCTTTTTGATTTTCAAACAAATTCCTGCTCCCGGAATATGTTTCTCATAAAACCACATCTCCATCTAACCTCCCTTTAATCCCCCCTACCTCCACAGCACCACAGCTGCGCAGGATGCTCCTGTCCTTTTTACTCTGCACTCTGCAGATACAATTTTAATCTCTTTCAATTTTTCCTCTCTATTGCTAAACCCCTCTTCTATCATCTCACCTACAATTCTCTGGGCTTCTTTCTTACTACCTCTACAGGAATATTCCATAATCAACCCTGGTTTGTTTTTATTTGCTGGAATGCCCACCCCTACAGTAGCAGAAATCAATTCATCTCGTGTTGAACTTATTTTGAGAGCGTAAACTACAGGAACAAGAGCGCCAAATGGCAACTTAATCGGCTTAATTTCTCTGCAGTGAGGAGGAAGAATACTTGTCACCTTTAATAAATTTGTATTCGCTATACCCGCATTTAATAGTGCATCATCAAAAGCGGTCAAGGAAGTATTCCCCTCCCCGGTTCCTGAAACCAGAAAAAATTTTGTTGGTGTTTTTATCAACATTTTATTCTACGACACCTCCTTTTATTATTTCAGTCCTTCCACCTTCCTGCCTTTCCTTGCGTTTCACTGTCAATTCCTTTTCTACCTTCATGATTGAATCCATACTAACTGTCGGCAGACTTTCATTGACATTCAAATCAGTTGGTCCCCTGAGAGTAAAAATTAATTTGCCCATCTCCTGTGCAAAAGCCAATATCTCTGCTTCCTCTGGTGTAACAGCCACAGTAATTGATGAGTATGCACCCTGCAAAAGAGACTTTGCCAGATTTATCTCTAATTCTTCCTTGTTTTCATTACGGGTCAAATTAGAACCAACCATCAGAATGGTGACATTCTGCATTAATATTTTTGTTATGTTCTTACCGCCAATATCAAATATTCCAAGTATGTCCACCCTGTCATTTGGTTTAAGCGCACCTGCTATCCCGCTTATTTCATCCACAGAAAGCGTTAAAGCCCTCTCACCCGGGTTAAGCATAGAGGAAAGCCCTCCTTCTCCTTTACCTATATCTAACCATAATAAAGGCTGTCCTTTCTGAAGGTTATACCGGGTTGGCTGGCCAAGTATTACTTCCTTGTTTTGTGGAAAAATAGTATTGGGATGCACAAATGCAACCGGAAATTTTTTAATTGATAAAAATTCCTCGGCAATTGGCGTATCCCGGGAAATATCCCGAGACACCACTAACACTTCCACAAATGAACCACCAAAGATTTCCTTTTCCTTATTCTTAAGATAAACTAATAAAAGCCCTGCTGCTACCAACCCCATCACAACTGCTAACAAAACCCTTGGTCGCCAATTTTTTAGTGGTGACCTGCGTCTACTATCTGCGTCTATAACCATATCGTCTCCTTTATCATTTAGCGGTTACCGTCTTCCTTGATTCCAAAAATCTCCTTTATTGTATCACCTATTCCTGCCCAGGAATTACGGGTCATCACACAATTTTCTTCAATATTCATTGAATATGGAAGAATACCCCTCAGGGGAGCAAATGTCTTTAATTTATAATTCATTGAAACATCATAAACTCCTGTCAATCTATTCAAAATTCCGTCAAAAGATGAAGAAATATTAAGAAAACCTCCTGAAGGTTTCCTCCCTAATTCTACATATATCCTTTCTCCTTTCTCCTTTAATAAAAATTTCTTCATTTCGTTCTCAATGTTCTTATGGCTCATATTCGTATGTGCCTTTAACCAGGCACCATAACGGACAGCCATCACTTCCCTCTGCTTTATAATAGAAATGCGCCCGAATTGCCAGATGCCGATGAGAATCAGCGTGAGAAGCGGAAGTACTAAAGCCAATTCCAAAATAAACTGCCCTTCTTCTTTCTTTTTCATTGTAGTGGCCGAAAGTAGGCACTCTGGAAGTGCAGAGTTTACTCTGCATTGTAGTGGTCGAGTTTACTCTGCATTGTAGTGGCAGAGTTTACTCTGCATTGTAGTGGTCGAGTTTACTCGACATTGGTAGTGGCAGAGTTTACTCTGCATTGTAGTGGCAGAGTTTACTCGACATTGGTAGTGGCCGAAAGTAGGCACTCTGGAAGTGCAGAGTTTACTCTGCATTCTCAACGTTTTTCACCTTGTAACCTCACCGGCATCAGGATGGCACGCCATCCTGCCTTAACTTTTCCTTGTGGTGCCACCATTTCATATTTATATTTTGGTTTTGCTGATGCTATTGTCCACATTCCAGAATTTTTCATTTGAAATAACTCAATCCCTATTAACCCCTTAGTTTTTTTGTAAGCCAGAAAAGTTACATATGGTCCCTTTTTCTCCTGCGGTGCCCAGTATTTAGGAACATCCAGAGCATAAATGGTAAAAGCATTTTTGATAAGTGGAATTTTATTTGTCTTTTTGATACCTAATGTGCAGGCAATTTTTGGATTTAGCTTATTTACCGGATAAGCAAAATCTGCACCGTTTTTTCGTGCTATACTGAAAGCCGAAGCCATAGCATAATAAGGAAATTGTTGAACTATTTTCTCCTGAATTTTTGTAATTTTGGATGAGGTTTGCCAAACCTTTGCAGCTATTTCCGGTTGAAGTATAGCAAGTGCTCCTACGTAAGACCAATACAGAGCCTCCTGCGCAGCATTGAGATGCCCTTCTAAATTTAAACCCCTTGCCTGCCACAGTGCAGCAGTCTGGGCTGCGGCATCCACGGCATTTTGCATTTTCATCTTTTGAGTAACCAATTGGCCAATATTGAATACGCCGAGGAAACATACAACAAAAATCACTAAAAAGATTGCCGTAAAGAGCAGCGCCTGTCCGTTTTCATCTTTTATTTTTGTCTTATTTATTCTACCAATTATCTCACCCACTCCGTGGGTACCCGCCAATCGTCCAATCATCTAATTACCTCTCCATCCTCATTACACATGTTGCTTTAACAGGTATATGCACTGCCCCACTCAAGGAATAGAGCCCTGATTGCATATCTCCTCTACTTAACCACATCAAACTAAATATCCTGTCAACAATCGGGAAAATCAGTCTATATCGGTGAGTAACAGTCACTTTCAAAACAGTTGCTGGAATAGTGCCCCTGCTCTCAATAAGCTCTTTCTTTACCGAGGTTTTAAGATATGACAAACCAGGACCACCCGCAATGGGCGAGCAGGAGATTGAAGCCGCAAGTTTCATCTGCTGGTCATTTGCATTGTGGACAATCCCGCAACGACACGCACTAAATGCAGCATAATTCACAATTGAATATGCATTGATAATAAAGCTGATTTGCAATATTCCCAAAATAAATAACAGCAAAAGAGGAAAGGCAATGGCAAACTCCACCAGCGCCTGCCCCTCTTCTTTTTTTCTTCCTTTCATATAGTGGGAGGTCACTTTCCGAATGCGCCCTTTGTGCCGGATTCAATAGTCTCTGCTGATTTCTGAAACAAACCCTTTATCTTATCACCAAACGTCCTGACAACAACTATCGCTGCAACTGCTATGAGCACGACTATCAGAATATACTCTGTCATCCCCTGCCCTGATTGGCTCCTAAACAGGGCACGCCTTTTTTGATTCCCTGCTGCATCTCTTAACTTCGTCATCTGCTACCTCCTCGTAGATCCCCACGTTTAGGTTTCGTAGAAACCTGTGGGGATGTCTATTTTTTATGACCTGCTGCTTCTCTAACTGTATCGGTAGATACCCCACTGTCAGTTTTCAAAGAAAACTAGGGGGGCGTAAAGACCTTATTTTTTCCATTAGAATTTTAAGCCTTTTTTCTTTGATTTCTTGTGGAATCTTTCCATCTTTTTTGTTAGCTTTTGTCCCGGGACGGTCAGAATATTTAAACATAAATGCATCATCAAATTTAATTTTTCTAACCAGCTCCAGAGTATCCTGAAAATCCTCTTCGGTTTCGCCGGGAAATCCTACAATAATGTCAGTGGTAATTCTGATACCCGGCACCTTCGCACGAATTGAATTTATTAAATCCAAATAATATTCTTTTGTATATCCCCTGTTCATCGCCTTAAGAATTTTATTTGAACCTGACTGCACTGGAAGATGAAATTCCTTGCAAACTCTATCCAGATTTGCAACTGCGTCAATCATCTCTTCACCGACATCCCTGGGATGTGATGTCATAAATCTTATTCTCTCTATCCCTTCAATCTCATTAATTTCTCTCAAGAGATTTGCAAAATCATTATAAGCGCACACATTCTGTCCCAGCAACATAACTTCTTTATATCCATCTCTTGCAATTTGCTTCACCTCTTCAATAATTTCATCCATAGGTCTGGACTGCTCTCTACCCCTCAAATAAGGCACAACGCAGTAAGAACAGAAATTATCGCACCCCCTTATGATTGCAACCAGAGCCGAATCTTTGTTTTTTCTGGCGATGGTTACTCCCCCGCCTGTCCCCCTGTCCAGTTTCCCAACAGGGAAACTAGGGGGATCAAAATTCCCCGTCAATATAATTCGTGAATTATTCTCAATTATCTTTTTAACTGCATTTCCGATTTCAGAAATATTGCCAGGCCCTGCAATCAATTTAACCCATGGATACCTGTTAAGAAGTTTTGCTCCTTCCTGTTCTGCAACGCACCCGCATACCCCGACAATTAATTCTGGATTTTTTTCCTTTAAATTGTATGTTGCACCCAGATTTGTATAAAATCTCTGTTCTGCATGCTCCCGCACAGAGCAGGTATTAAAAAGTATTATATCCGCCTCTGCCATGGTGGTATGCTTCATTGCGCAACGTAGTGAACGAGCTTGCTCGTTTTTTGTATTTGTAATGGTGCGATTTATGGCACATTTAGAATTGTCAATCTGCTCAAATCCCTCAGCCAGCATCTGTCCCGCAATGCACTGTGAATCGTACGAATTCATTTGACATCCGAAAGTTTTTATGTAAAACTTTCGGATGTCAAACCCCCGTTTAGATTTCGAAGAAATCTGGGGGTTAATTATATTGTTATCTGTTTTTTTCATATGTCCCTATCAACTCTTCCTTCTCTTTTCTTGTATAACTTTTTATTTCTTTTTCCGCATTCAGCGCATTTTTATAATACCTGTATTCTTTCGCATACACCAGTTTCACAGGTCCCCTTCCCTTCACATACTTCGCCCCATCTCCCTTATTGTGCAGCTTAATCCGTTCCTCTAAATTATTTGTATACCCGGTATAATAGGTTCCATCTTTACATTGAAGTATGTAAACGTAGTATTTACTTTTACGTTTAATCATTTTTTGAAGAAAAAATTGTCAGCGACCAAAAAATTTCAAATGAGCCTATATCTCAAAATTACTAAAGTGTAATATATTATATGATAAAACTGAAAAAAGTCAATTTTAACCATAAAATGAATTAGACGCCAATACCACCGTGAGCCAATTGAGCCATTTATGAGCCGATCTACCCTTACTCCTTATGTCCCAGATATTTCATAAATGTCCTGTTTGATGCTTCTGTATCTCCTTTGTCCCCTTAGGATAATCACGCAAATCGCGCAAGATTAAATATCTCTTTTACCCCATTGCTGACCATTGCCCGAATCGCCAACTAATCACCACAATCACCAATATTGAAGTGTTTATTTCCTTCTTCTTGACCCAATCGGCTAATCACGCACCTTTAGAATAATCTTCTGAGATGTCCGATAAATGTCCGAAACATGTCCCAAATGTCCCATAAATGTCCCAAATCTTAGAGTCTGTATCTACGGCCCTTTCTTTCTCCCTGAGCCTTAAGGATACCTTTGTCAACCAGGGCTTGTAGATCCCGATATAAAGTCCTACGATTAACAGCAGGAAAAACAGCTTGTAGATCCGAAAGACTAATATTACCTTTTTCTTTAATCAGTTTCACCGCTCGCTTTTGTCGATCGTTGAATCCAAATCGTTCAAAAAATGCTTCCGTGAAAATATCTCTTGCCAGTATCGTCTTAAATTCAAGATTTCGCACCGAAATAAACTCCGGCTCCGGAAGGCCATGTGCTTTACACTGACGCACCATTTCTGTAGTGCCGGAACCTACTTGCTGTATATAATTGCTGTAATACAGAACATTCGCTAATGTCGGATTAGAGGGGTGAGAAGAATGAGGCTTTTTTAAGTCCTCTACCTTTAAATTATCAGGAAGCGTTCCAGAATTCCAAACTTCAACCCGATCGAGAAATACCATTACCTGAACAGAAGATGTTTTATTATAATCGCGGTGCGCTACAGCATTAACAATGGCTTCATAGATAGCGAATTCAGGAATTTCGCGAGGTCGAGCTACCTGCACCGTATGAACCTGCTGGATAACAGGAAATTTGATAGCATCCAGAACAAAAGCCACCGCCTTATCAACCTGCTCAAAAAGATTTTCCTCTTCGTAAGTGTGGTACGAAGAAAATGGCTTCACAACCTCAGTGTTAGGTAATTGAACACATTTAATTTTTGCCTGATCAAAGAACTTTCCTGGATTCTTGCCAAACAATAAAACTGCGGCATTTGTGAGATTGCCATCCCTCAGTAGTTTTAAATGCGTGAATACATCTTTTACCGGTGAATCCAACCCGAGTGGGAAATTGCGTTTCGTTCGAGCAACTCTCAGAAACCATTTAACCTTTGCATCCTCAATATCGGACAGGGTGGCACCTTCGCATATCCGTTGATCAAATCCGGCCCTACCGACATCGCCTTTTTCTTTTAAAAAGGTGATTAAACTCTCATAAACTAAATTTGTTAATTCAGTTATGCTTTCAAATCGCCGATAACTATGTCCTGCCCCGGAATCCTTAATCTCCTTGATAATCTTTCGCACACCTATTTCGCGGTCACTATCAACACTGCCCTGGCCTTTAATATAAATCAGAATTTCTTTATGCTTGACTTTTGCTTGGCAGAATTCGGCTTCAGTCGGAGAAATTTTTCCCTTTCTATCTTCTCCGTATTTTTGCCCGAGGAGCCCAATATAGACGTCACATTTTCTTACTTCCTCAAGATATGATTTCTCGGCTGATTTACTTCTGGCAGGAGCGTCTTCAAATAAAAAAACATTGAAATATTCCAACAAAAGAACATCTTTAAGAATAAAATCTTTAACTGCTCGACGTTCTGTCTTCAATTCCTTTTGAACGCCACTAATAAATATTTCATATTTTTTCATTTTAGAACCAGTTTTTATCTTTGGATATTAAAATCCTCAACAATTTTTATTTCTTCTTCGGTCAAGCCATATAATTTATAAACCATCTGGTCAATCTGG
>MNUO01000088.1 GCA_001871015.1 Candidatus Desantisbacteria bacterium CG1_02_38_46 | reverse complement strand
TGAATCATCAATATTTCAAGCGGAGTATTAAGAAATTCCTTCAAATTTAATATTACGTAAAGAAATCTTGCGCCAATAATAGCCGCTACGATAACATAAAAACTCATAGAGATAATTATTTCTTCTTTCAGTCCATTTTGCCTGGCTCTAACAAATACAAGAAGAACTGACATTATAAAAGCAATGGACAGCATTGTTCCATATGAATATATGACAAAAGGACCTATTTTAAACAGTACTGGATGCATAAAAATATAACCCCGATACAGAGAGCCGCATCGCTTAAGTTAAAGACCGGCCAGATTCTGAAATCCAAAAAATCAATTATATATCCATGTTTTATCCTGTCCACGAAATTACCAACAGCCCCTGCTAACACCAGGGAAAATCCCACTTTAGAATAAAAACGCTCAATAAACTTTTTAGAAAAAACCACTAGAGCTGCTATAAATACTGCGGAAAACAATATAAAAGGCAAATTTCCCTTTTGAAAAAGTCCAAATGCCATACCCTGGTTTTTAACAAAGGTAATGTGAAATACATTCTCAATAACCGGAACTGAACTGTTCAGCGCAATATTCTTGCTAACTAGATATTTACTGAATTGGTCAGCAATTACAATTAACACCATAATTGCCATTACAAATAAAATATTTTTTTTCATTTTCTCCTGCTACCCTCTTCTACCTTCTTACAATCCATGCACAAACGAGCGTAAGGTTCAACCTTCAATCGTTTGGGCACAATTGGTTTTTTGCATAGCTCGCATTTCCCGTATGTCTTATCGTCAATCTTCTTTAAAGCATTTTCCACTTCTTCTAACAATAATTCTATATTGTCCATAAAATCAAGATTTTTTTCCTGTTCGTAATTATCTGTAGCTACATCTGCAGGATGGGTTACATAACTGGAAAGATTTCCGCTTCCCTCGCGGGTTGTTTCATTAAGTGACATTTTTCCAAGTTGATGCACATCTGAAAGCATTTTCTTTTTCTCATCCAATAATTTTTTCTTGTAATATTCGAGTTCTTTTTTTAGCATTTTTATCCTCCTGCTACTTTATTTGTCTCAGACATCTCTCACATATTTCCGGATGCCCGGCATTCAAACCAACATTTTCGCTGTAATTCCAACAGCGGATGCATTTTTTACCCTTAGCCTTTTGAACCCTGATTTTTAAATTACCTATTCCTTCAATGCTCACCATGGCAAGTTCTATTTTTTCATAATCATCCTTTGCCAATTTTTCAATATTTACCTGGGAAATTATAAACACCGTCCCCCATAGATTTCTGCCTGAATCAAGAAAGTCAAACGCTGCATCATCAGAAGTATAAATCTCAATCATTGCTTCCAGAGAATTTCCAATTACAGATTCTTTTCTTTTTACCTCTAATTCTCTATTAACCGCTTCTCTCAATGTTAAAATCCTGGACCATCGCTTTTCAAGATTCTCATCAATCCACTCTTTTTTTGCGCCTGGCCAATCGTTCAAGAAAACACTCTCTTTATCTACTCCTAAATAACTCCAGGATTCTTCTGCAGTAAAAGAAATAAAGGGAGATAACATTTTTATTAAAACTTGTGCAATTTCAAAAATAATGGTTTGAACTGAAAGTCTTTCTTTTGATTTGGCTTTAAAAGTGTAAAGTCTATCTTTTGAAACATCTAAGTAAAATGCGCTTAAGGAAACAGTGCAGAAGTTATATAATAACCTGAATGACCTGTAATATTCAAACTTTTCGTAAGATAAGGTCACCTCTTCAATTAATTTCTGAAGTCTACTTAACATAAATCTATCAATTTCTATTAATTCACTGCAGGAAATTCCATCTTCTTTTTTAAAATTATGAAGATTGCCAAGAAGAAATCTGATTGTATTTCTAATCTTACGGTAGGCATCGGTTAAATGTCCCAGTATTTCTTCAGAAATCCGGATATCTTCAGTATAGTTTTGCGAACAAACCCAGAGTCTTAATATATCAGCTCCTCCATGACTGATAACTTCTTCTGGCCCCATGACATTTCCAAGAGACTTTGACATTTTTCTTCCTTCGCCATCCACCACAAAACCATGAGTAAGCACAGTTTTGAATGGACTTTTTTTCAATGCACCCATTGCTGAAATAAAACTGTGCTGGAACCATCCGCGGTGCTGGTCGCTTCCCTCAAGATAAAGATCTGATGGAAACGATAAATCAGAATGGCTTCTCACAACTGCCTCATAACTTACTCCTGAATCAAACCAGACATCGAGAATATCAGTCTCTTTTCGGAATTTATTTTTCTTACATTTAGGACATCGGGGACTGTCCCCATTTTTGAGTTTTAAAATTTCCTCTGGTTCATATATAAACCAGGCGTCTGAACCCTCCCGTCCAAACAATTCCCAAACCGCCTGTATACTTTCCTGTGTCATCAAAACTTCTCCACATTCTTTGCAGTAAAAAATTGGCAAAGGCACTCCCCAATAACGCTGCCGCGATAGACACCAATCAGGACGTATTTCCATCATTGCTGTAATCCTATTCTTGCCTATTTCTGGTACCCATTTAACATTTTTTATCTCATCCAGAATATTCTTTCGCAAGCCCTGCTTATCAACATCTAAAAACCATTGTTCTGTAGCTCTGAATATAATGGGATTCTTGCACCGCCAGCAATGGGGATAGGAATGCGTAATAATTTCACTATTGTTAAACGTTGGTAATAGGACAGGATAAAGAAGCTCATTTTCCTCAAGATATTTAAGTATTATCAACGTTGTCTCATTGTTTAAAACTGATTTATCCCTCAAGAAATCGGGTGCTTCATCTGTATATTTGCCTTTATTGTTTACTGGAGAAAATATATTCAAACCTTCTTTTTTCCCTGCTACATAATCTTCTTCTCCGTGTCCTGGAGCTGTATGAACACAGCCGGTTCCTTCTTCAAGAGTCACATACTCCTCGAGTATGGTTCTTGAAACTTTATCTTTATAAAACGGGTGCTTGCAAGAAATTCCAGCCAGATTTTTTCCTTTTTCTGATTGCAGTATTTCAAATTCAATACTACCGCCAAGTTTTGAATGAAGCTCTTTATCCCATCGTTTTTTTGCAACTATAATTGATTCTCCATTAATTTTCACAAAATTATAATCATATTCCGGATGAATCGCCACAGCCTCATTTGCAACAAGTGTCCAGGGAGTGGTAGTCCATATCAGAAATGAAACTGGTTCTTTTATCCCGAATCTCTTCTCACTGTCAATAACAGGAAATCGGACAAAGATAGAGGTAGATTGCTTGTCATTATATTCAACTTCTGCCTCAGCAAGGGCAGTCTCGCAGGTTGCACACCAGTAAACCGGTTTTAAGTCTTTATAAATATACCCTTGCTTTACCAATTCTGCAAAAACCTTGATAATCTTCATCTCATAATTATACTCCATGGTCAAATACGGATGTTCCCAATCACCAATCACCCCAAGTCTTTTAAATTCTTCCTTCTGTATTTTGACAAAATTGAGAGCATAATTTTTTGCCTTCTTTCTGAATTCTAATTGGCTTATCTCATTTTTTGAAATACCCAGCTCTTTGAATAACTGGAATTCCACAGGAAGTCCGTGACAGTCCCATCCCGGAATATAAGGTGCATCATAACCTCTCATACTCTTGTATTTTACCACTATATCCTTCAGAATTTTGTTTAAGGCTGTGCCAATATGAACATGTCCATTAGCATAAGGGGGTCCGTCATGCAAGATATATTTTGGCTTACCCTTGTTTTTTTCCCTCATTTTTTTATAAAGGTGTATTTCATCCCAGAATTTTAATATCTCTGGCTCCTTCTTTGAAAGATCAGCCTTCATAGAAAAATTAGTTTTTGGTAAATTCAATGTTTCTTTATAATCCATCTTCTCTCCAGTTGTCAAGCAAGAACCATTGGCAATTGTTTTAATTCTCGTTTTAGTGGGTCAAGCATTAATCCTAACGCTTCAAGGGTAAAAGCACCCAGAAGTGTACTATCACCTTCTTCACCAAAAATAACATCTGCACCCCCTATTTTATTGCCATATTTGAAAAGTGCTATTCCTTTTTTTCTGACAATCTTCTCTCCATTTGCCAATCTGAATTCTTCTTCAGCTATAGGTTTAATCTCCAATTTTTTCAGAATTTCAGCAGGAACTACAGAATAGATTGCACCAGAATCAACTAAAAATTCTACTCCTTCAGTAATATGAGGATTAGCAGGATTACCCACTTCTACTTTTAAAATTGTAAGTCCCATTTTTCTCTCCTTTTTCAAACCGACCTAACTGACTCAACTTTTCACATACTAAATCTTCTCAATTACCTTTGCTACTAATTGTGTCAATACTGGTTCAGCTGATGCTGCTACCTTAAGAATTTCATCAATATTTGCCGGGGTGAGGGCATCTGGAAGACACCTGTCAGTGATACAGGAGATACCTAATACTTTCAAACCACTGTGAATAGCAACAATTACCTCTGGCACTGTGGACATCCCTATTGCATCTGCTCCAATTATTCTGAAAAATCTGTATTCTGCTGCAGTCTCAAGGTTTGGACCGGTCACACCAGCATACACTCCCTTGTAAATCTTAATCTTTTCTTCCCTTGCCACATCTTCTGTAAGTTTTACTAAATCCCTATCATACACATTGGACATATCAGGAAAGCGAGGACCAAGAGTGTCATCATTAGGTCCAATCAATGGATTCATTCCCATAAAATTGATATGGTCAGTAATAATCATTAAATCGCCCGGGATAAATTGCGGATTCAGCCCGCCGGCTGCATTGGATTCAATTAGAATTGTTGCTCCTAATTTTTTCATAACTCTGATGGGCAGTGTAATCTCCTCCCCTGACAAACCTTCATAGTAATGAAATCTGCCCTGCATAGCCACTATTTTTTTTCCTCCAATTTTTCCAAATACTAATTGACCTATATGCCCATGGGAAGTAGCTATGGGGAAAAACGGAATGTCTGCATAAGGAATACTTACTCTCTCCTCAACCCTGTCTGCAAGTGGACCCAACCCGGTTCCAAGAATTATACCAATCTGTTGTTGAATATCCCCTGTTCCCCTTCCCCTTCCAGAGGGCCTAATTTCGGCAGAGGGCCTACTTTCGGCAACTCTTTCAATGACAAAATTTGTCGCTTTTTCTATCTTTTCTTTCAAATCAGCCATCTTAGCTAACCTCCATATATTCAAATTATTATATTATATCATATCTCTTACTGGAAGTCAAGCGAAAAATTAGGGGAAGTGGCAATTTTGTAAAAATAAAGGGTGCACCACCAAAATTCTGGAAGAAAAACAACCATATTCTGTATCCAGAGTACCACCCAGATTCTGGAAAAAATTGGTAGGTTTTCAGGCATTGGCTGGAAGGAAGTAAATGTATGGCAAACCTTTAGGTTTGCAATCAAATAAAAGTATTTAAAGGTGGACGCCAACCAAAT
>MNUO01000056.1 GCA_001871015.1 Candidatus Desantisbacteria bacterium CG1_02_38_46 | reverse complement strand
GTAGTGGCAGAGTTTACTCTGCTCCAATGTAGTGGCCGAAAGTAGGCACTCTGGAAGTGCAGAGTTTACTCTGCCTTTTTTTATTCTCTAATTTTTGTAAATATCATTCTTCCAGCAGGAGTTTGAAGCACACTTGTGACCACCACATTAATAGTCTTACTTATATAGTGTTTACCATCTTCAATCACAACCATTGTCCCATCATCTAAGTATGCCACACCCTGCTTTGCATCCTTTCCTTCCTTGGCGACAAAAACTGACATTTCCTCTCCAGGCAACACAACGGGCTTGACCACATTGCTTAACTCGTTTAAGTTCAGCACTTTAACACCCTGAAACTGTGCAACTTTGTTCAGATTAAAATCGTTTGTGATAATCTTTGCATTTAATAAACTCCCTAATTTCACAAGTTTTGCATCAACCTCTTTAATCTCCGGAAAATCTTTATCCTGTATCTGGACTTTAACTACTTTGCTCTGTTGTAATTTATTCAATATGTCTAACCCTCGTCTTCCACGGTTCCTCTTCAAAGGGTCATCTGAATCAGCAATACGCTGAAGTTCCTGAAGAACAAATCGAGGAATAACCAATGTCCCCTCAATAAATCCGGTTTCACCGACATCAGCAATCCTGCCATCTATAATTACACTTGTATCTAATAATTTAACAGCACTGACGGTTTCAGTTTTCTCTATTTCCCCCTGTAAAATTTGTTCCTCACCTTTCATCGCATGCCCTACACTTCGAATTGCCTGTTCAATAATCACTACACCAATAGCTACAAGTCCACCAAGGACTGCAAACGAAGGTTCAAAATGTCCGATATAATATCCTAATGCTGCACATAAAATTATAAATAAAATATTAAGAAAATTCATGATTCACCCCCTTTTCAAACACTCTGCTATTGATTCCTGAATCATCCTCACGCCAACAATTTCAATACCTTTGAATTTTTGAAGTTCTTTTAAATTTCCATTTGGAACAATACATTTTTTAAACCCTAATTTCTCCGATTCTTTAATCCTCCTTTCTGCATAGTTAACCGCTCTTACTTCTCCTGATAATCCCACTTCACCTAAGACGACAACCCCTTGCTCCACTGGAATATCCTTAAAACTTGAGGCTATTGCAATAATTATACCCAGGTCTGCTGCTGGCTCATCAACCTTTATTCCTCCAGCGACATTTACAAATGCATCACAACCTCCAACCTGTAATCCTGCCCTCTTCTCTAACACTGCTATCAACAGGGAAACTCTGTTATAATCCACTCCTGTGGTTCTGCGCTGAGGCATGCCGAAATTTGAACCTGTGACTAACGCCTGAACCTCCACTAAAATCGGTCGGTCCCCCTCCTGTGTAGCTACAACTACAGAACCAGGAGAACCTACAGGTCTTTCGCTCAAGAAAACCTGGGATGGATTTCCAACTTGAACCAGACCGTTACTTCTCATTTCAAATATGCCGATTTCATTGGTAGAACCAAACCGATTTTTAGTTGTGCGCAAGACCCGATAAAGACGATGCTCATCACCTTCAAAATAAAGCACAGTGTCAACAATGTGTTCAAGGACTTTTGGACCTGCAAGGTTGCCTTCTTTGGTCACGTGCCCTATAATAAAAACTATAATACCCTTGCTTTTGGCAAGGTACATCAACTGAGCAGTACACTCCCTGACCTGTGTAATGCTGCCAGGACTTGAAGATAGTCCTGAACGAAACATCGTCTGGATTGAATCAATGACTACTGCATTAGGATTTAACTTACTTATATGGTCAAGGATGACATCTAAATTCGTTTCTGAAAGAACATACAAATTCTCTGAGCTCAACCTCAGCCTTTCTGCCCTTAATTTCGTCTGCGAACTTGATTCTTCTCCAGAAACATATAACACCAATCCATCTTTGCTTTGACTTAAATTGTTTGAAGCTTGCAGGAGAAGTGTTGATTTCCCTATGCCAGGGTCTCCACCTATCAAAATTACCGAACCAGCCACAAGTCCACCACCCAGGACCCGGTCAAATTCTTCCATATTAGTGGAGATGCGCAAGTTTTCCTGAACTTCTATATCTTTGATTGGCTTAGGCTTGTCATAACTTATAAATGCTTGGGCCTGAGTAGAGTGTGCTGGCAGCACTTCCTCAACAAATGTATTCCACTTACCACAATCCGGACAGTGTCCAATCCATTTTAGCGATTCGTATCCACATTCCTGACAGAAGAATTTTGTTCTGTCCTTCCTCTCACTTTTCATCTTTGCCCTTTTCTTTTGCCACCTTATCCAGCACCCCATTTATAAATTTGCCGGACTCCAGTGTTCCGTACTTCTTGGCAATCTCGATTGCCTCATTTATCGCAACCTTATAAGGAATATCTGGACAGTAAAGAAGTTCATAAATTGCAATCCGAAGGATGTTTCTGTCAATATTATTTATACGATTAATTGTCCAGTTCTTTGTGTATTTTGTTATAACCTCATTAATCTGGGTAATATTTTCCATTACCCCCCTTGATAACCTGAGGGTAAAATCCCTGATCTCCGGAAGAACTTTTTCAATCTTCCAGAAATTTTTAATCGTATCCTCCAGGACAATTTCCCCTACATCTATCTGAAATAAAACCTGGAGAGCCAATTCGCGTGCTTTTCTTCTTATTTTCATGTCACAATAATTGTAGTGGCCGAGTTTACTCTGCTCCAATGTAGTGGCAGACCTTGGTCTGCATTAATGTCGAGTAAACTCTGCCACTACATTTTATTTCAATTCTTTTGTAAGATTTGCCATTTCTATTGCAAAAAGAGCAGCCTGCCAGCCTTTATTTCCTTCTTTTGTTCCAGCGCGCTGGATTGCCTGGTCAAGTGAATCCGCAGTTATTATCCCGAATATTGCAGGAACACCAGTTGAAATGGATACTCCTGCAATACCCTTTGTTACTTCCCTGGCAATATAATCAAAGTGTGGTGTATCACCGCGTATGAGCGTTCCCAGGCATACGATTGCATCGAATCTCTTTCCCTTAGCAATCTTCATTGCCGCAAAAGGAATTTCAAAAGAACCCGGCACCCACACGACTTCAATATCATCTTCTTCAATGCCATGACGTTCCAGACAATCCTGTGCACCCTCTAAAAGCCGTGCGGTTACAAACTCATTGAACCTGGAAACCACAATAGCAAACCTCAGCCCCTTTCCAATCAATGAACCCTTGTATACCTTTTTCATTTAATCACCCCCCTTTAAAATATGTCCCATTTTTTTCTTCTTTGTCTTCAGATATTTGATGTTATACTTTGTTGGTGGAATCTCAATTGGAATTCTCTCTACAACCTTCAAGCCATAACCTCTTAAACCAACAATCTTGCGTGGATTGTTCGTCAGAATCCTGATGCTCGTTAAACCCAGGTCCACCAATATCTGCGCACCAATGCCATAGTCCCTTAAATCTGACTGAAATCCAAGTTTTAAATTTGCCTCCACTGTATCAAGTCCTCTATCCTGAAGTTCATATGCCCTTAACTTGTTCACAAGCCCTATACCACGTCCTTCCTGGCACATATACACAACCACGCCTCTTTTAGATTTCCCGATAATCTTAAGTGATTTGCGTAACTGTTCACCACAATCACAGCGCAGGCTTCGAAATACATCTCCTGTAAGGCACTGGGAATGCATCCTCACCAGGACATTTTTCTTTCCCTTGACTTCGCCTTTCACCAGTGCTAAATGATGTTGATTGTTTGTGATATCCTCATAGACTATCAATTTGAATTCTGTGTATCGTGTGGGTAATTTTGTAGTTATTATAGGTTTAACCAATTTTTCAATTTTGCGCCGATACCTGATCAAATCGGCAATAGTAATAATTTTTAATTTATAAAAACTTGCTAATTTCATAAGTGCTGGCAATCTTGCCATTTTCCCACTCTCAGCCATAATTTCACACAATGCACCTGCAGGATACAGACCTGCAAGTTTTGCAAGGTCAACCGCTGCATCTGTATGACCTGCTCGACGAAGCGTTCCTGCTGGATGTGCTCTCAAAGGAAAAATATGCCCGGGCCTTGCAAGATCTTCAGGTTTCGTCCTCCTGTCAATTATAGTTTTGATTGTTCTAGCCCGGTCATGTGCAGAAATTCCGGTTGTAACTCCCTTTTTTGCATCTACGGAAACTGTAAAAGGCGTTCCCATTAAAGATGTGTTTTCGTCTACCATTGGGGACAGTTTCAATCCATCAAGTCTCTCCTCAGTCGCAGCAAGGCAAATTAATCCCCTGGCAACCTTCGCCATAAAATTTATTGCCTGTGGGGTTACTTTTTCTGCGGCAATAATAAGATCTCCTTCATTTTCACGATCCTTATCATCCACCACAATAACAAATTTCCCTTTTTTTACATCACTAATTGCATCTGGAATACTTGCAAATTTCAAATTATCCTCCAGCATGAGAAATAAGTTTTTTCAAATCATCAAATATTTCTGGCATTTCCAAAACCTTAGCAAATTCTTTAACCCAATATTTAATACGCTTAAAGTCAATATTGAGATTAACCTCTAAAATAGAGCGAATATCCTCTAAATCCTGTGGTCTATGAGCCACCGCTTTCATTATTATTAAATCCTCAGGAGTTGGCAAATAAAGAACTATATTTCCTATTTTAAAAGGATGAGCATGATTTAAAACTTCAAATTCAAAAGGAATAAGTCCCAGAGAAAGATCAATATTAATGCCACTATCCTTATGTTTAAGAAGAATAACTCTATTCTTTTGAACAAATTCAAGAACATTTTTAATTCTTGGTAATAAACCATAATTACCTGCTTTTTTTAGAAAATTTTCTAGTTCTTTGTCCGAGAGAAAAATGAGACCATCAATATCAGCAGTAAAACGTGTTTTTCCCAGAAGGCTTGCAGCAATTCCTCCAATAATTACATTCTTAACACCAAGAGCAGATAAAAATTTAAGTAATGCTTCCAGAGGATTAAAAAGATGTTTTATTTTATTTTGTCTCATGAGAATAATAATTTTTTAAACGTTGCCAGCGGGCAATGATCATTTGAACAGAAGAATCGGTTTTTTTAATGGGCAATTTTAAATATTTACCCAAATCGGACATTGCCAGAATCTGGAGTAATTTATCTTTTAAGGAAGTTTTTTTTAGTTCTTCTACTTCAATTTTATGCACTTCTTCCCATCTTTTTTTTAAATGGTATTGAATATCTTTTTTCTTCATAATCCCTTTCACCCTCCAATGTAGTGGCCAAAAGTAGGCACTCTGGAAGTGCAGAGTTTACTCTGCTCCAA
>MNUO01000096.1 GCA_001871015.1 Candidatus Desantisbacteria bacterium CG1_02_38_46 | reverse complement strand
ATAGTCCAACCTTAACGTTGTACTGATATGAGCCGATTATAAAGAAAAAGATAGCTGTAAGACTGGCGAAGAATAGTGTAGTAGTGTTTACGGCAATCGGATTGCATTTTTTATAGGAGCTCCACTTAAAAAATAATCCAAATAGAGTAAAAAATATTAATGCTAAGAAAGAAAATAGCATATAATCCCTTACTACATAGTACGCTGAAACGCAGTTTTGGCTGCGCCAACTGCACCTGCATCATCAGGAATTTTCCCAGGCAAAATTTTCAAATTTTTAATTGCTCCCTTGAATGCGCGCTTTCGCACTGTTTTCCACATCGGTTTGAACAACAGACTGCATGCACCGGTCATTCCACCTGTGAGCACTACTATTTCCGGATTGAAAATATTAGCATAACTGGCGATACCGCAGCCCAGATAGTATCCTGTATCCTTCCAGATTTTAATAGCAAGTTTATCGCCTTTGTGTGCAGCCTGTGTAATTATAGCAGGAGTGATTTTTCTTAAATTTCCTTCCACCAGTTTGTATATGAGACTTCCCTTATTCTTTTTCAACAATTCCTTTGTTCTTCTAATTATTCCGATTGCTGAGGCGTATGCTTCCATGCATCCGGGGTTTCCGCAGCCGCATTTCGGTCCGTCAAAGGAAAGAAAGATATGTCCCAGTTCTCCTGCATAACCGTTTGCACCGTGATAAACCTTTCCGTCAATTATTATTCCTCCTCCAATTCCTGTGCCAAGAGTAAGACATATCATATGCCTGGTTCCTTTACCTGCTCCAATCCACCATTCTCCTAATGCAGCTGAATTTGCATCGTTCTCCAGAAAAACCGGAATACCGAATTTTTTTCTGTAAATTCTTGAGATATGCACATTGTCCCAATTTGGAATGTTGGGTGCTTCATAAACTATGCCCTTATCAAAGTCAACCAATCCAGGTGTCCCTATTCCAATTCCCACAATTTGTCTCTTTGTCTCTTTGTCTCTTTGATTCTCTAAGACTGTCTCTATCCCTTCTGCCATTCTTTTCAGGACATGGTTCTTTCCTTTCCATCCCTCAGTTGTTCTTTTATTCCTCGCTATAATTTTACCTTTTTCATTCATCAGAATTGTGACAATATTTGTACCGCCAAGGTCTACCCCGATAGCATATTTCATAATTTTTCTAAGTCCCTATTATTTACAAAGACTTGCAAGTTCTTCAAAATATTTGATATATTCTTTTGCGAGTTGTTCTGAATCAATGAGCACATTCGTTTCATTATTTTTACTAAGGGCATGATAAGACCAATTTGTGCTGCCAATGATTACATACCGATTATCAATAATGATAAGTTTTGAATGGGTTGTAATTTCTTCTGAATCAAAATATACCTTTACGCCGCCACTGGAAAGAATGCTTGCTATTTTCTCGTTTGTTTTGTTGTCAGTCTTCTCATTTTTATAGGGTTTATCAAGAATCACGCTCACATCCACGCCACGCTTTTTTGCTGCAATAAGAGAAATTATAAGTTTGTTCGACGGGCTGTCAGGATATTTTTCATAATATGTTGCCCTATACATTATCACATAAATAGATTTTTGTGCTTTTGCCAGCATAGAATTCACAGTTTTGAAATAGCTGGCATCATTCAAAGGTGTGACATCAGCAGGGAAGGGGTAAGCATAGCCCCAGATTAAAATTGAGATTAAAATTGAGATAAAAGAATATCTGGAAGGTTTCACTGTGTCCTTAAAAAAAAGCAGAGTGAACTCTGCCACTACACTTTAATTAATCGTTTAACTTCGTCTATCAGTTTTGATTTTTCGACCTTCAGTTTCTCGCCGGTGGAGCGGAGCTGAATTTCTATTTTGCCTTCTTTTAGAGATTTTTCTCCCAGGATAACCTTAATTGGTATACCTGTTAAATCAGCATCCTTGAATTTGACTCCGGCAGGTTCATTGCGGTCGTCCAGCAAAACTTCGATACCCTCAAACCGTAAGTCTGAATAGATATCTTCAGCTAAAGTTTTCTGGTTTTCGTCGTTCATATTTAGCGGAAGAATGGTTACAGGGAATGGTGCGATGGAAATCGGCAAGATTATTCCATTTTCATCATTATGCTGCTCTATGACTGCAGCAATTATCCGACTTACACCAATTCCATAGCAGCCCATAACCATTAATTTTTCTTTGCCATTTTCATCAAGAAATGTTGCCTTCATAGATTCGCTGTATCTGGTACCGAGGTTAAAAGTATGCCCAAGTTCAATGCCGGTTTTAACTTCAAGTGTTCCTCCGCACTTCGGGCAGGGGTCACCGTCTATGGCTATTTTCAGATCACCAAATTCATCAATCTTGAAATCACGGTCAATGTTTACATTTATTAGATGAGTATCGTTTTTATTTGCACCTGTGACAAAACTAACCATCCCGGAAATTGAGTAATCCGCAATCATTTTTAGTTTCAGGCCCACAGGACCGCTGAAGCCAACTGGAGCACCTGTGAGTTTTTCAATTTGCTGTGGAGATGCAAGATTTATGGTCGTCGCACCGAGCTTAGATTTCAATTTTGCCTCATTGACTTCCCTGTCTCCTGGAATCAGAACTGCAACAGGATTTTCATCTGCAAAGTAAATGAGTGTTTTTACTAGTGTGGAAGGCTCTACTTTCAGAAACTCTGAGACCTGTTCTATCGTAGTCATTCCTGGCGTCTTCACTTCTTTTAATTCTTTTGACTGTTTTTTCTTTGTGTTTCCAGCCTGGCATATATCATCTGTTCTTTTGTCCGCATTTGCTTTATACCCACATTTTTTGCAAAGCACAAGCACATCTTCTCCGTTATGAGCAAGCACCATAAATTCATGAGAGAGTCCGCCGCCAATCAGACCCGGGTCTGCTTCCACAATTTCACAATCCAGCCCGCAGCGTTTGAATATTTTTTCATAAGCATTGTAAACCTTCTTATAAGTCTCCTGCAGGCTGTTTTCATCTCTATGGAAAGAATAGGCGTCTTTCATCAGGAATTCCCTGCAGCGCACAATCCCGAATCTTGGTCTGGGTTCATCCCTGAATTTAGTCTGGATTTGATAGAGGAGAAGCGGCAGGCCCCTGTAAGAGCGAACTTCACTGCGGACGAGATTTGTAATTGCTTCTTCATGCGTGGGGGCGAGACAGAAGGACTTTTTTCGTCGGTCAAGAAGATGGAACATATCTTCACCATATAGTTCCCATCGACCTGACTCGTCCCATAATTCCTTTGGGTGAATTGCCGGCAAAAGCACTTCCTGTCCGCCAGCGGCATCCATTTCTTCCCGTACAATTTTTATTACTTTGTGAAGCACACGCCAGCCGAGCGGAAGGTATGAATATATTCCGCTTGCCAATCTGCGAATTAGACCGCCACGAACCATCATCTGATGGCTTAAAACCTCAGCGTCAGACGGTATTTCTTTCAAGGTTGGCAGAAAAAACTCACTACGCCTCAAAGCCCCTCCTTTAGGTGTGTAACTCAAACCTTCAGGTTTGATTTTTATTATTCGCCTTTTTTTGATTCCTCACCAATCTCTAACAGTTTTTTGAAAATATCCAGAGCTAAGGATATAACCCAGGTTATTGGTGCCAGGCCAAGCCCGGCAATTTCAGAAATTTTTTTCCATTCCTTTGTAATACGGCGCAGATCAATCAGGATTGGTATTGCAAAAACAATCAGAACAAGGATTGCAATAGCCACAACCAAAATTGAAATTTGAACAATAGTAATCAAGGTCACCTCCAATTATTTAATTATCTTAAATTATAGCACAGAAATATAGTTTTGTCAAGTGTTTTCGAAGTGCGTTGTTTCATTTTAGTGCATTTCATTTTTCTTGATAGCTAAGGAAATTATACCAAAAGTGTTGTAACTCAAACCTTTAGGTTTGATATCAGGACTAAAGTCCTGAGTTACGGCAGGTCAGGACTAAAGTCCTGAGTTACGTAAATCAGACCTTCTCGAAGATCCGCCGATCTTCATGGAGGAAGGTCTGATTTTTGTTGACAAATATATATTTTTTGATATACTTAATTTATGCAGATTTTGACTAAACTGTTCAGTTTTGAATGGGATAAGGGCAACATTGACAAAAACTTAGCCAAACACAATGTTGCAAATAGAGAAGCTGAAGAAGCTTTTGAGAGCAATCCGAAGTTTATCTTCAGAGATGAAAAACACTCTCAAAGAGAAGAAAGAAAATTTTGGGCAAACCATATCAATCTTTGATTAAAATATTTCTTTGAAAGGAGAATATTGTGGCTAAATCTATAGAGAAAACAAGCATCTACAAGATATTTCTTAAAGGACTTCTGGCAATCCTGCCCCTGTTCATCACTATCTATTTAGTAGTCAAATTGGGGAAGTGGTTTGAATCCACATTCGGAGTGATTCTTCGCTGGATTTTGCCAGTGAATTGGTATATCCCGGGAATGGGCGTTGTGCTTGGAGTTATTCTTATCCTTCTCATGGGACTGTTTATTCAGGTGTGGTTTGTCCGCAAGACGTGGAGATGGATAGAATCGTTTCTGGAAAAAATCCCTCTTGTCAAAGAAATATATGGTTCTTTGAAACAGCTGGCGCAATACCTGAGCGGCACTCAGAAATCCAGCAGTAATCAGGTTGTAATGGTCACCATAGGCGACTCGGATACGCGACTTCTGGGGTTAGTAACCCGCTCTGACTTCAGCGATGCCCCGGAAGGAATGGGAAATAATGAAACGGTGGCAGTATACCTGCCATGGAGTTACCAGGTAGGAGGATTCACCGTCTATATTCCGCGCTCTAAAATTAAACCTATAAATATGAAAACAGAGGAGGCCCTGCGCTGGGCAATCACCGGCGCTGTCTCTGCGAAGGAAGGTGATAAAAATATTTGATAAAGAATCAGGGAGGTATTTAGAAATGATGGAAAAACCTTTTAATGAAGAAATAAAAAAGGATAAAAGGATAGCCTATTTTTCAATGGAGATAGGTATTGATTCAAGAATTCCAACTTATAGTGGTGGACTTGGAATTTTAGCTGGAGATACACTCAAGTCATGTGCTGACTTAAAGGTGCCGGTTATTGCGGTTACTTTGTTGTACAGAAAAGGATATTTCTATCAAAAGTTAGATGATGCAGGCAGACAAATAGAACTCCCGGCTCAATGGACACCATCGGATTTTTTAGAACTGCTACCGGATAAAATTACTGTAGAAATTGAAAATAGAAATGTAACTGTTCAAGCATGGAAATACAATTTAAAATCTGTAGACGAGAACTATTCTGTTCCTATACTTTTTCTGGATACTGACATTTCTGCGAATACAGATTATGGCAGGGCACTTACTAATTACCTCTATGGCGGAGATGAAAAATATCGACTTGCACAGGAAATTGTTTTAGGAGTTGGCGGTGTGCGTATGCTCCGTAAACTTGGCTATACTGATATAAAAAAATACCATATGAACGAAGGGCATGCAAGCCTATTAGCTTTGGAACTGTTACGAGAGAATAAAAGAAGCGAAGATGTATTTAACTTTGATGAGGTGCGCAACCTCTGTGTTTTTACTACGCACACACCTGTCCCAGCAGGTCATGACAAATTTTCTTATGATTTAGTAAGAAATGTCTTAGGAGAACCCATACCATTAGATGTTCTTAAAACGCTTGCTGGCGAAGAGAATCTTAATATGACTTTACTTGCATTAAATTTATCTGAATACATAAATGGTGTTGCAAAAAAACACGGTGAGATTTCTCGTGAAATGTTTCCAGGCTATCCGATTGATTCTATAACCAATGGAGTTCATCCATACTCATGGGCGCCTGAAAGTTTTAGAAAATTGTACAATAAGTATATTCCTGGTTGGGCAAAGGACCCTTTTACATTAAGGTATATCATTAGTATTCCAAAAATTGAAATATGGAATGCACATATGGAAGCAAAGATAAAACTGATAGATTATATTAACAAAGAATCAAATACCGGGATGGATTATGAAACATTCACAATAGGGTTTGCAAGAAGAGCATCTACGTATAAAAGAGCAGGTCTTTTGTTCTTCGATGTTGACAGGCTTATTGATATTTCCAAAAAAGCAGGGAAAATACAGATTGTATTTGCTGGGAAAGCACATCCGAAAGATATACCCGGGAAGGAGTTAATAAAGGGAATTTTTGAATGTACCCACAGAATTAAAAATGATATAAAGATAGTATATCTCGAAAATTACGATATGGAACTGGGAAAAATGGTTACCTCCGGGGTTGACCTTTGGTTAAATACACCTTTAAGACCCAGAGAAGCTTCAGGTACTTCCGGTATGAAGGCATCCCTTAGCGGAGTCCCAAACTTTAGTGTCTTAGATGGTTGGTGGGTAGAAGGATGTATTGAGGGTATTACAGGATGGTCTATTGGGAAAAAATCAATTGAGGAAAATTCTGACGAGAAAGATGCTCAGGATTTATACAAAAAACTGGAAAATATAATTATTCCAATGTTCTATAAAGAGAAAGAGCAGTGGCTAAATATTATGCAATATTGCATTGCATTTAATGCCTCTTTTTTTAATACGCACAGAATGGTTCACGAGTATGTGCTGAATGCGTATCTGGAGTAGAATATGTGTAAGACAAAAATTATTTGTACTATAGGTCCTGCATCAGAAAAACCAACTACGATAGAAAAAATGATAAAATCGGGTATGGACATTGCACGTCTGAATTTCTCGCATGGCACTCATGAGCAACACGGAGAGCATATCGTCATTATACGAAAAGCATCAAATAAATTGAGTAAATACATAGGAATCATGCAGGATTTACAGGGTCCAAAGATTCGCATTGGTAAATTCAAACCAGGAATAAAAAATATAGTCTTACAGCCTGGCGAGAAATTTATTTTAACTACCGAAAACTGTTCAGGAGATAGAAACAGAGTAAATGTAGATTATAAAAAACTACACGGGTACTTAGCTAAAGACGATAGAATATTTCTTGATGATGGCAAAATAGAACTATTAGTAAAGAAGGTTAATAATAGAAATATCGAATCTGAAGTGATTATCGGCGGTGAATTATCAGAACGTAAAGGAGTCTCTTTGCCAGATAAACCTCTACCATCCCCCCTGGTTACTCAATATGATATAAATGATTTAAATTTTGGCATGAAACTCGGAGTAAATTATGTTGCAGTATCTTTCACAAGAAAAAAAGAAAATATTCTAAAAATAAGAAATCTGCTTAGAAACAATAATGAAATATCACTAATTGCTAAAATTGAAGATGCTGAAGGATTAAATAATATTGACAGTATAATTGATGTTTCCGACGGTATAATGATTGCACGTGGTGACTTAGGCGTATGTATACCAAGAGCAGAAGTACCTCTAATACAAAAAGAAATAATTAGAAAATGTCGTAAATCAGGTAAACCGGTAATAGTTGCAACACAGATGCTTGATTCAATGACAACAAATCCTCATCCTACTCGCGCAGAAGTGAATGATGTTGCTAACGGTGTGTTAGATGGGGCAGATTGTTTAATGCTTTCAGCCGAAACATCTGTAGGAAAATATCCAGTTGAAGCAGTGCAAGAAATATCCAGCATTATTAACACAGTAGAAAATTCCACTGATTACCGAAGAACCTTAACTTCAGAAGAATTTTATCCACAAGAACGCGGGCTAATTCAAGGGTTAGGTATAGCGATTGATAAACTTTCACAAGTTGATAATGTGAAAGTAATAATCTGTTTAACTAAGACTGGGAATACTGCAAAAATAATTTCACAATATCGTCCACAATTACCGATAATTGCTGTTACGGTAAATAAAACAATTGCAATGAAATTACTTGTCTATTGGGGAATAAAAGTTTTAATTGGTAAAAAAGTAAAAGATGTAGAACAGAATTATAAAACATTTGTCAAGCATGTAAGAAGAGAGGGGTTGGTTAATGAAGGTGATATAGCAATCATTACAAGTGGAATAAAAGAAAAACCATTTCAGGCAAATATTTCTGTAGTCGAAGTTTAACAGGAGTGTTCCATAACCCAGCCTCCGTAAAGGGAGTTGATATCTCGTCGGTAACGAAAGGAGCGGAATTTGACAAAAGTTAGCCAAGACGATGTAAAGAAATGGATAGTAAAAATTAAAGGAAAAAGAGATTGCGAAGAGCCATGCGGAAAAAAAATTGGCAGTCAAGGTCCTGAATTCCCAGAATTGCAAATCTGGTTTGTATCAAAGAAAAAAATTATTGAACTTAGCTGGAACGATAGTTATAACTGGGAGGGAATAAGATGACAAAAAAATTCTTTTTGCTTGATACCAATGTCATTGTGGATTTCTACACAGGGGATCCTCGTATCAAAAAAGTTTTTACAGAATTACGCAAAGGAGGGCAACGAGGAGAATATCTAATTTTCATTCCAAATTTTTGCATTGGCGAAGTATTTAGCGTTTTAGCAAGCAAATGTTACTATGAAGAAAGGGTGAATGAAAAAATCACGGAGGATAAATTTAAAAAAGCCAAATGGGATTTTATTGATGATGTATCCAGAGACGATGAATATAAAAGACTTCAATTATATTATCACGTTGAGTTGAACAGATATCATCTATTTAATGCCCATCTTGTATATCAACCTGCTTGGGAATTCTTAAAGAAGGAACACGCCGCACGTAGACTACTTAAAAAAGATGGTAATAAGAAGTTCCCCAGTACGTTTGATCTGCTTGTTATCGCACAGGGAATTGAAATGACTAATCTATATTCAGATAGAGATTTTGCCATATTAACATCTGACGAAGCAATATTGGCTATTTGTGAACATTTGCAAAACTTAAAGCATGCCGATAAAGTTTCTTTTCTAAAAAGACAAGGTTCAGATAAAAACACCTGGTCCGCACCAGAATTTTTTCAAAATTTGCGTTCTTTCAAGTATCCGAAATCTATTAATGCTAAAGATTATAATTCTTTTAATCAATTCTGTAAACAAAAGTAGACCTAATGTTAACTTTTACCCCATTTCCACCCCTTAAAACTTGACTTTTTGGTCTAAAATGATATAATAGTAATATGAAAACAGAAACCGGCAGGATTGTAACAGTGAAAAAACAGGTGGAAGAGTAAGCCATGGCACAAAAGCAAAAACTTATGGTTCTTCAGGGAAAAGTGTGGGTAAGCCCTCTTGACTAATCCGCCTATTATCGTTATAATACTCCTGTAGGAACGAATGAAATACAGGAGGTTAGGCATGATTAACCAAGAGGACATAAACCGGCTCATTGATATTCCAGGTTATAAGGTTGAACGATTCCACTTTGAAGAACAGGGCTCAGAATTCATATTGCACATTGAGATTGAGAAAACACAAGAGAAATTTCATTGTTCCTGTGGATATAGCACCAACACTTATTATGACTGCCAGT
>MNUO01000081.1 GCA_001871015.1 Candidatus Desantisbacteria bacterium CG1_02_38_46 | reverse complement strand
ACCGTAGTGGTAAGGCAGAACCCGGTTTCTTTCAGGCCACATATATTCCTCGTTCCTAAAGAAAGGATTACTTAATAAAAAATACAAATGACAGACATCTGAGCAAATAGCCAGCCAAAATTTTTCTCGAGGAGAAAATTTCTAAAAATTTCTTGATTACATAGGAAAGTATATCGCATGGTACGGACAAAAAAATAATGGTTTTAGTTGTGGATAAATCATTTTTTCTTCTGTTTGTCTATCTTTATGGTGTAGTCCAGTCCTTCATAGAGGCCATAGCCCATGATTTTAGCCTCATAGTGTTCTGGTTGCATGATTCCGCTGCCACATTTCTCACATCTGAGCATATGTGGCCCGTGGATGAGCTCTTCTGGGAACATCAAGTCAAAGTCCTCCAGCACTTCATAAGGGATGATTTCCTGGGCCCCACATTTACCACAAACATAATTGACACCACTGGTTTTGGGGTGCTTGTTCTTTGACTTTCGTTGGAAAATTTGGAAGACCTTCCACATAACTAATGACTCCTCTTTTGATTAACCAATCAAATCCGCCAACTGTTTTATATTGGCTTCCGTCAAAGTATGTAATTTTGTAAAGGTGCATCTCTTCTCCACATTTATCACAGCTAAGAGGATCTTTCTGTGTATAATTGGTTATGTTTTTTCTCCAGTTGAATTTGCCAACTTCATTTTTAGGTGCAGGATCGAGTATCTGTTTGGCAATCTCATATTTGAGGTTTGATCTTCTGGCATATAGTCCAACACGACGAATCATCTTGAACTGTTTATCTGGAATATGCTGAACAACAGCCTTGATAAATTCAAGTTTAGGTAGTGTCTTGGTGTACTTTTTATTATTCTCCTCATAGATAAAAGTAACTGATTGACCATCATAGCCAATAATGCGTCTGTTAGAAATAGCAGGATGTCGAACATAGCGAGCGATATATTTTAGGGTAGAATGTCGTTTGCCACCCTTGATTGTTGGTTTGGCAAAGATAACAAAACCGTTTTTCCTGTTATCGAAACACCAATCGATTATTCTGTTCAGGTTTGGATTATTCGGTAGATTTTTTCTGAGGTTGGTGAGGATTTCATATTGCCACATTTTTCTATATATGCTGTAGTCAATGAAGTCGTTTATGTAGACCCATTCACCTTTCTTTGATAAACCACCAATGGTAATGAGGATGTGTACATGGAAGTTGGGTTTGAGGTCATCGCCGAAAGGATGTAAGACCAGAATCAGTCCCGGAGTTATCCTTACCTTTTTACGGTTATGCTGGGAAAAGATCTCCTGCAGGACATTGGCAGCTGTATCAAGGAGAAGCCCCTGTAATTTAGAATCGTCCTGGAAATATGGCCAAAGTCTGTCCGAGACTGTAAATACTATATGTCTGTGGGGAACATTGAGTAAAATATCGTTAAGCTCTTGAGACCAGATATCAGTGTGCTTTTTGCCACAGCGAGTGCAGATTCTACTCTTACAGCTGAAAGGGATGATTTTAGTTTCACCACAGGAAAGGCAGATGAAGGTAGCAAATCCATTTTCGGGATTACAACATTTGAGCATTTTCTCTACTTCATCGATAATTACTGGTCTTAATTGGTTGCCGTATAGAGATTTGAATTGTTCCCAATTATTATCGACTCTCAGAATATACTCAAATGTGATATCTCGGGGATCAGAATTGGGGAATAATCTCATCTGCACAGCCATAGTACAATAAGTATACCATTTTTTAGAAATAAGTCAAGATGCAATGCGCACTTAAAAGTTATGAGGGGCAAAGCCCCGAATTATCTTGCAGGTTCAAAAAAGTTTTTGCTGAATAGTCCTCAGGTTTTTCTGCTCTCTAAATCTTTAATATCAAAATATAACTGTTTTTTTCACTGGCGAGAATGACTTTATAGTAACCATTTTTAATTTAAACATCCTGTAGTCAAAGTTTTGTGAAAAATATCCATTTTCCCGAGGATAGTACTAACTCTGAACCAAGGATCCCAATGTTTAATTTGGTAAAGACAGTAAAAATAGAAGATATTCACCACTAATAAAATTTCATTTCCCTCTGCATTATGAAGTGGTATAGGGGGTACCTGCAAAGTATTTTTAGAAATGCAAAGAAAATCTGACTATTTGCTCAGATGTCTGAACTCACCGCGCGAAATGATTCTGGCAGGTCTTGGGGACGGAATTTCAAAGTCGGTCTGCAATATTGACTGGGGAATCTCAAGTTTAGTCAAAAAAGAGTATTTCTGCAACCTGCCCGGTAAATTGATGGCGGGCGTAATGGATTTTTATATTCGAAACGCTAAAAAGATTGGAAAGAAAAACCGGGGTGCAATCAAGGGACTTTTTGAAGCATTGAACCTCGCCGGAATTTCAATGGTCATTGCCGGTTCTTCTGCTCCTGCATCTGGCGGCGAGCACCTGATTTCACACTTCTTTGATATGTTTAACTATTCAAAAGGAAAAGAGGTAAATCTTCACGGACAACAGGTTGGAATTGCCACGCTTGTAACTGCCCGTCTCTATGAAAAATTGCTCAAACTCGATGTGAATGGGTTTAAAATTGACAAATTGCGCCAGCATTATATAAACAGCAGACAGATGCGAGAGAATATTTACAGATTTTATGGGAGGGGAATGGCAGTGGAGGTTTATCCGCAACTCAGGGAGAAAAATCTACCCTGGAGGAAAAAAGAGAAAGAGATACAATTTATTATCCGCAACTGGAACAAGATAAGGAACATCATCAAGAAGAACTTTATTCCAGAATCAAGATTAAGAAAAGCGCTGAAGGACGCTGGTGCGCCGAGAGCATTTTCTAAGTTTGGAGTTTCAAAGAAAGATATAGAGAAAGCAATCCTGCACGCAAGAGAAATACGAGGTAGATACACTGTGCTTGACCTGGCGGACGACCTCGGGGTTCTTGAGGAATTTGCGAAAGAATGAGGAAATATGCTTGCACAAAAAATTTTTACTTTTTTTACTGAAGTTACCAACAGATATCTACTGGATAAGTCCGGGAATCCTATCGGGAGAATTTTTGATTTAATTGTTAGGCCGACCGAACCCTACCCCCGCGTAATTTCACTTGTGCTCTCAAGGGGTATTTTCAGGAAGACCTATGCAGTTGTTCCCTGGGAAGAAATAAAAACAGTTGTAAAGGACCCGGATGCCGGGCAAGAGGAATATTATTTCTTACTTGATTCATCTGCACTTGTTTTTAAAGATTTTTATTATGCTGAAAATGAAATGGCTTTAAGAAAAGATATTCTTGATAAACAAATTGTGGATACCTTTAACCGCAAGGTCGTGCGGGTTAATGATGTTCATTTACTCAAAGCAGAAAATAATTTGCACATTGCACATGTGGATACAGGAATGCGAGGTCTTATCAGGCGGATTAATGCAGAGCAAGCAGTGGATTCACTTGTGAAATTATTTAACCCAAATTCAAAATATCTTACAAAAGACAATTTTATCTCCTGGAAGTATGCCCAGCCCCTTGCCATCCATCCGGTAAAGGGGACGATAAGTCTAAATGTCAGTCAGCAGCAATTGAGCACGATTCCTCCCGCAGATCTCGGAGATATAATGCTGGACCTTGATGTGTATGAGCGTGGCGCACTCTTTAAGTCGCTGGATACTTTTCTGAGGGTGAAAGTACTTTCTGAGCTGGATTTAGAAATGCAGAAATCACTTGTGGAAGAACTTGATACAAAGAGCACAGTGGATATATTGAACAATATGCCATCAGATAGGGCCGTAGACTTGCTCGGTGTTCTGCCTGACAAAGAGGTTGACGAACTTCTTTTCCTTATGGAAAGTGAACGTTCAAAGAAACTTTCAGTATTACTGGGTCATGAAGTAAATTCAGCAGGAGGGTTGATGGCTGCTGAATTTATTGCGCTTCCTGAGAATATTACTGTTGCAGATGCAATTACGCGTATCAGGGAGATGACCGGCAGGGTAGAAACAATATACTACGCCTACATAATAGATGAGCAGAGCCACTTGCTGGGTATGACAACCTTCAGACATCTGCTCTTAGCAGACCCTCAAAAACAAATCAGTGAAATTATGGTAAAGAGGCCAGCCAGTGTACACCTGACCGATACTGCGAGAAAGGTTTCTTATCTTTTTGATAGGTATAATTTACTGGCAATTCCTGTGGTAACTCATGACAATGTCATTCAGGGAATTATCACTGTTGATGACATTTTAAGCCATATAATTCAGTTGGCATGGAAAAAACGAACAAGGAAACCAAAACTATAAAAATGATTACGAGGTAAGAGATGAAGAAGCGGCGGTGGGCAGGCATAATGCTTTTTCTTGCAGTGATGGGGCCGGGGATAATCACAGCCATAGTTGATATAGACGCGGGCGGTGTCGCAACTTATTCCCTTGCAGGTGCACATTTTGGATATACTTTGATTTGGTCTCTTATTCCAATTACAATTGCTCTGATAGTTGTTCAGGAAATGTGTGCAAGGATGGGAGTGATAACCGGTAAAGGTCTTGCTGACTTGATAAGGGAGAATTATGGAGTAAAAATTACTTTTTTTATTCTTTTGGCCATTTTCTTTGTAAATCTCGCAAATATAATTAGTAATTTTGCAGGTATTGCTGCAAGCTCTGAAATTTTCGGTGTTAAAAAGTATCTGGGCGTGCCACTTGCTGCAATGATAATATGGCTTGCCGTTGTGAAAGGCACATATAAATCTGCTGAAAGGATTTTTCTTGTAGTCTGCGTTCTCTACTTTGCATATATAATTTCAGGTGTACTTGTTAAACCTGATTGGGCCCAGGTAAGCAAAGAAATTTTCATACCCTCTTTTAACTTTAGGTCTTCTGCTTATACTGTTATGCTGGTAGGACTGGTTGGTACAACCATAGCACCATGGATGCAATTCTATCTTCAGTCATCAATTGTTGAGAAAGGAATTTCTATTGAAAACTATAAACATTCAAAACTTGATGTGATAAGTGGTACAATAGTTGCCAAAGTGTTCGCACTTTTTATTATGGTCGCCTGCGCATCAACCTTATTTAAGAATGGTATCAGGATTGACACAGCTGCAGATGCAGCTATGGCACTGGAACCACTGGTGGGAAAGTTCTGCTGTTATCTTTTTGCATTCGGTCTATTAAATGCATCCCTTGCCGCTGCTTCAATAATTCCCCTTTCCACCACTTATTCAATATGTGAAGGAATGGGATGGGAATCAGGTGTTAATAAGAGGTTCAATGAAGCCCCGCAGTTTTACATAATTTTTACAGGTCTTATTGTGGTCAGCGCCTTAGTTGTGTTAATCCCGAAGTTCCCATTGATACTTGGTATGTACATATCACAGGTAATTAACGGTATTCTGCTCCCATTTTTATTGATATTTATACTCCTGTTGGTTAATAAAAGAGAATTGATGGGCGGTTATATAAATTCAAAGGCATTTAACTTTATTGCCTGGGCTACAGTGGTGGTGATGATTGTTCTGTCTGCCGGGATGCTGTTTACAATATTTTA
>MNUO01000078.1 GCA_001871015.1 Candidatus Desantisbacteria bacterium CG1_02_38_46 | reverse complement strand
ATTAAGTGGAGATCAACAATTTCAGCAATTTTTGGTGCTTTTAAGTGTTTAACACTGGAAAGCCAGATTATCCTGGCGCGCTTATATAGTCGAGTATTTATAGAACGAAGTAATTCCTTTATTATTCTTTTTTCATGTCTGGATAATTTCCGAATAAATACAGGTCGCATGGTTACCACCTCCTATGGTAACCATTATATCATGTTTTTTAAAAAATGCAAGTAATATTTAGTTAACAAAGCAATATAGGAAGTATAATAAAAGAAGAAAAAACAATTGTTCTAACTGAGATTAAAAACAGGATTGATACAGGCGGTACAGCTGCACGGAGAGAAATTTGGACATCTCGTAAGTTTGGGATTTTTATTGACCACTTAATTGGCAACACTACACTTTATCGTAAGGGAAAGGCGACTTATTCTCTGCCCGATTTGTTAAAACATTTTGAAATAAATAACCTTGAGTTGTATATTGGAATACTTTTTGATAAAGGTGACCGACCTGCCACAATTGCAAACGACAAAAGTGCAGGATTCTATTCTTCCAGCAAAGAGGGTTTTAAACTTCTTATAAAGAGATTGAAGAAATCCGGTAATAAAGTATCAGTTAGTTCTTTGGACACAAAAAATCTTATAGTAGAAGGTAGATTAAAAAATCTAGAATTAAATTTTTGTGTCGGTGCACTATATGGAAATGACATTACTACTAAATTATTCAGGAAGGGATTTCCCATTACCGATCTACTTCTTTTAAAATATGATGATATGTGGCTTTCTCAATTGTGCTGTATTGAAGAAAGAGCAATCCTTCTAAAATATGGCAAGAACTGCACAACCATAATAAAAGAGATAATGGCAAAAGATTCAAAAGCCAGGGGTTTCTATAATAATCTAATAGAGCGTGAAGGAGATGAAAAATCTCTCAATGCAATTATCGATTACTTTTTAAAGGCATACAAAAATTTATTTACTGATAATTTCATCCCTGTGGGGAAAACCATAGAAATACATTTAGCTGATGTTGTTCAAATTCTTGCAGCGGCGGAATCTTAAATAAACAGATATAAAATGAAAATCTTTGAAGTTGGTAAACTTAATATTAAGCCTGTTGATGTATTTGAAAGACTTTTCAAAGACAGACCCTACCCTTTTCTGTTAGAATCAGGGATTCGCCACCCGGTCTATGGCAGGTATTCTATAATGGGGTCTGGCCCCTTTTTGAGGTTCAAGAGTAAGGGCAGACACATTGAAATCAATGAAAATGGTAAAACAAGACACCTTGAAGGCAATCCTTTTAATATATTGAAGGGGTTATTGGCTAAATTTTGCAGGGCAAGCCCTGCCACTACTCCGATGGACATCGGAGCGATAGACCGCACTCCGATGGAGTCCGAACCCCGATGGTCCGACGATTCTGTCGGACTCCGAACGATAGCATCGGAGACATCGGGGCTTCGGACCGTTACAAGCAAGGCTAAAGCCTTGCCTTACATTGGTGGTGCAGTGGGCTATTTTGCTTATGATTTGGGAGCGCATATTGAGAAATTGCCAAATATTGCTAAAGATGACATAAATTTACCGGATTGTTATATTTGTTTCTACCACAATTGCCTGATTTTTGACCATATTCAAAATAGGGCTTTCATAGTGGGTCAGGACACAGATGAATTAATTTCATCCCTAAAAAATATAGAAAATAAACCAAAAAAAGAGATAATATCCCATATTAGTTCAAAACAATCAGGAAAAAGTGGGGGTTTAACCTCAAATTTCACATATTCATCTTATATCAAGGCTATAAATCGAGCTAAGCACTATATTTCCTGGGGAGATATATACCAGGTAAACCTTTCCCAGAGGTTTGTGACCCAAATTGAAACACCTCCTTTTGAACTATACAAGAGGTTGCGCAGGGTTAATCCGGCACCTTTTTCTGCTTTCTTAGATTATAGAGACTTTGCTGTAGTCAGTTCTTCCCCCGAACGTTTTTTGAAGGTTCAAGATGGTATTGTCCAGACCAGACCAATCAAAGGTACAAGACCCAGGGGAAAGACTGTTGCTGAAGATAGGAAATTAGGAAGAGAACTTCTCAAAAGCGAAAAAGACAGAGCAGAATTAGTGATGATAGTGGACCTGGAACGCAATGACCTGGGCAGGGTCTGCAAATACGGGACAGTTCGAGTAAAAGAACTGGTTGCGCTGGAGAAATATCCCACTGTTTTTCACACAGTTGCTACTGTAGAGGGCAATTTATATAAAGGAAAAGATGCAATTGACTTGCTCAGGGCAACTTTTCCAGGTGGTTCAATCACTGGTGCACCCAAAATTCGGGCAATGGAAATTATTGAGGAACTTGAACCCACAAAACGAAACATTTACACTGGAGCAATAGGATATCTAAGTTTCAATGGGAATATGGACCTGAATATTGTGATTCGCACTTTTATTATCAAGGGAAACAGAGCCTATTTCCAGGTCGGCGGAGGAATTGTTGCAGATTCAAATCCAGAAGATGAGTATCAAGAGACACTGGACAAGGCAAGGGCACTAATCACGGCATTAAAGGGAGGACAAGGTGAACCTGAAAGAGTTTTTGAAGAGTGCAATTGAAAAGAAGGCGTCGGACATTCACTTCCGGGAGGGGAGTCCACCATCTTTAAGGATTGATGGAAAACTCGTGTTCAGTGAAGAGAAACCTATGGAGCACAAGGAATTGATGCAGTTGATTGCAGATATGCTACAATTGGATGAGGCACACAAAGAGATGTTTGAGAGAACAAAGGAGGTGGATATAGGATATACTGCTGAGGGAATAGGGAGGTTTCGTGTGAATTTCTGTCATCAGCAGGGACATTTAAGCGTGGCGATGCGCCGTGTATTAAGTGCAGAAGAACTTGACTTTGATAAATTGAATTTGCCACCGATACTCAAGCAATTAGCTCTCGAGAATAGAGGGTTTATTCTGGTTACAGGAATTACCGGCAGTGGTAAGACAACTACGCTTGCAACTATGGCAAATTTCATAAATCAGAACCGCCCCTGTCATATAGTTACGGTCGAAGACCCCATTGAAATTGTCCATCCTCAGCAGAAATCACTGGTAACCCAGAGGGAGATTATCACGGATACTGAAAGTTATGGTTCGGCACTGAGAAATGTAGTGCGTCAGGATCCGGATGTAATCCTTATAGGAGAGATGCGTGATGCTGAAAGTGTATCTTCAGCATTAAAAATTTCCGAAGCAGGTCATTTAGTGTTGAGTACCCTGCACACCACAAATGCTTCAGAGACCATAAACCGTATAATAAGTTTTTTTCCACTGGAACAGGCGAACGAAGTGCGTGCAATGCTCTCAGGCACCCTCAAAGCAATTATCTCCCAGCGCCTTGTGCCACGCGCCTCAGGTGTTGGAAGGGTCCCGGCAGTTGAAATAATGATTAATACTGCCAGGGTGCACGAGCTCATTCGTTCAGGAGATATTGATAAGATATTGCATGCGATTGAAGAGGGGACCGGATACGGAATGCAGACTTTTGACCAATCACTTATTGAATTGTTTAAGTCGAATATTATCTTATTAGAGACCGCCCTCTCTTATGCCACAAGTCCGAATGATTTAAGGCTGAATTTGCAGAAAATTGGTCTGATCTAAAAAGGGGACAGGCTACTTTTTTATTGGAGAGTTGAAATGGGTAAAATTATCAGTATCACCAATCAAAAGGGTGGAGTTGGAAAAACCACTACATCTGTGAATCTCGGGGCATGCCTTGCTATGGTTGCGAAAAAAATCCTTCTTGTTGATATTGACCCGCAGGCAAATACAACTGGTGGGTTGGGTTTTGATAAAAACAACCTCACAGAGACAGTTTATGAGGTCCTCATCGATGAACATCCTGTAGAGCAGGCAATTCTCAAATATGAAAAGATTCTAGGATTAGAAATCATCCCATCAGGAATTCAGCTTGCCGGTGCTCCCGTAGAACTCGTTGGGCTTGAGAATCGTGAGGCGAGACTTAGAGATTGCCTTTTGCCTCTGAAAGATAAGTATGATTTTATCTTCATTGATTGTCCTCCATCGCTGGGGCTTTTAACTATAAATGGGCTGGATGCTGCAGATTCAGTATTAATTCCGGTGCAATGTGAATACTACGCCCTTGAGGGTCTAAGTCAGTTATTGCAAACTATCAACCTTGTCAAAGGAAGTTTTAATCCTGAGTTGGGAATCGAAGGATTCCTTTTGACAATGCACAACACCCGCACAAAATTGTCTTTTGAAATCATTGAAGAAGTGAAGAACTACTTCAAGGACAAGGTTTATAATACACTTATTCCGCGAAATGTCCGTCTCAGCGAGGCTCCAAGTTACGGCGAACCAATTATTCTCTATGATTCTTCCTGTCGTGGTGCACAGACATATGAGGAATTTGCGAGGGAATTCCTGGAAAAGAACAAAGGAAAGGATTAGTAATGATTAATATTAAACCGTTTCGCGGTGTGATGTATAACAGGGATAAAATCAAAGATTTAACAAGGGTGCTCTCCCCGCCCTATGATGTGATTTCCCAGCAGGAACAAAAAGAATATTACCGTTGTTCCAGATGGAATATTGTTCGCATCATCCTGGGGAAAGATTATCCCAGAGATAATGCCCGCAGCAACAAATACATCCGTGCCAGAAATTTTCTGAGTTCCTGGCTAAAAAAAAGAATCTTAATCAGAGATACTAAACCAAGTATTTATATTTATGAGCAGCATTCTTATAGAATCGGCTTCCTTGCCCTGCTGCGTGTTGAACCTTTTGGCAAGTCTATATTCCCGCACGAACAAACCTTTCCCAAGCATAAGAATGACCGTGCCATGCTTTTGCGGACTTGCAAAGCGAATTTTAATCCGATTTTCTCACTCTATTCTCCAGAAAGCAGAATTGTTGATAGGATTATTAAAGAGAAACTAAAAGAAAAACCTCTGGTTTCTTTTCGTTTCAAAGGTGTGCCGAATCAATTCTGGCGGATTGACAACAAAGATGAAATTGAAAAAATTGTTCAGGAAATGCAAAAGAGTAAGGTTTTTATTGCTGATGGTCATCACCGCTATGAAACTGCTCTGGAGTATGCCCGTGAAATGCAAACAAAATCTCCCTGCAATGCAGGTGAAGAACCCTATAATTTTGTGATGATGATGTTTGTGAAGCTAAATGACCCGGGACTTGAAATTCTGCCAACACACAGGCTTTTAAAAATAAGTCCAGGAGTCTTAGGGTCCAGGAGTCTGAGAGTCAAAATAAAAAAATACTTTAATGTTAAGATTTTTGGTTCATTGCAGGAAATGTTCAAGACACTTTACAGGATGAAATATTCCTTTGGAATGTATCAGGGCAATGGAAAATATTACATACTCTCAGTCAAGAACATGAAAGAAGTAGAGCGACGATTTGAAAGTGACATACCCAGGTGCTGGCGAGAACTTAATATGGTTATATTGCACCATTTTTTCTTCAAACATATTCTCCAGATAGAGCCGACACCGCAGGAGACAATCAAATATACCACTGACCCCAGAGAAACAGTTAGGTTAGTAGATAGAAATGAATATCAAATTGCCTTTTTTCTCAATTCCATTAAGCCAGAAAAAGTTCGGGAAATTGCATTGAGCGGTGAGAAGATGCCGCATAAGGCAACTTATTTCTATCCCAAACCGCTCTCCGGATTGGTGATAAACAAGATGTGACCCCGATGTTGCATCCGGAAAGCAATCCAAGATAAAAATCCAATAGAAGGTTATTCAAATGATACAGAAAGTTTCCTGGAGGCACAAAGCGGAACATGGCCATAAATTTTTGAAGTTTCGCTATATTCTGCTTATTATTGCAATTATCATTGTGGCATTATGGATTAAAAGATTTACTGATTCCTCTAAATATTTCAAAAAGGGTAGTGAACTTTATTCCCAGCAAAAAATTGCCGTGGCAATTGAAAACCTGGAAAAGGCATCTCATCTGAACCCCTGGTCAGCAAGAACATTCAACAGTCTTGCAATTGCCTATGGTCGCCAGAAATTATACACCAAATCATATGCCGCTGCAAAGAAGGCTACTGAGTTAAAACCAAATTATGAAAGTGCCCTTGTTATATTTGGGGAATCCTGCTTTCATTTAGCAAGGAATGAGGAGAAAAGGAAAAATTATTGGGGGGCAAGGAAATTTTACAGGGAAGGCGTTTTGGCTTGTAAAAAGGCACTTACCTTTACTTGTAGTCCAGATACTATACATTATCTGGGCACTGCCTACTCATCGCTTGGAGAATATGATGAGGGCATTATATTTTTTACTGGTAGGATGCCAGGGAATCGTAATGCACAGGAACAAGTAAATTTATTAATGGAAGCGAAGAGAAATTTTCTTGCAGGGA
>MNUO01000084.1 GCA_001871015.1 Candidatus Desantisbacteria bacterium CG1_02_38_46 | reverse complement strand
ATGATTGGTGATAAGATTCTTGTTTTTTTAAGACATTTAGGTGGAATTACAATTTTGTTCTTTTCTACAATATACTGGATATTTCAGCCTTCAAGATTGAGGGAGAATATTTTTGCACAGATGGTATTTGTTGGAATGGATTCCCTGTTAATCATAGGTGTGACATCGTTGCTTATAGGGATGGTTACTGCATGGCAGACGGGTTTAGCCATTGCACCTCTGGGGGGAAAAACATATATTGGGGGTGTGGTGGCAATAGCTTTGATTCGGGAGATGTCACCATTGATAGTGGGTCTGATGTGTGCTGGACGAGTTGGTTCTTCATTTGCTGCTGAGATAGGTTCAATGAAAATTACAGAGCAGATTGATGCACTTGAATCTCTGGCAGTTGAACCGGTCCAATATCTTGTTGTCCCAAGGTTTCTCGCCTGTCTGGTGATGACGCCGGCACTGGTCATATTCGCAAATTTGATTGGACTATTTGGCGGATGGCTTGTGGCAACCAATAATTTAGGAGTGGAATCTGCCATTTATATAAACCATGCAATAAATTATCCAAAATTAAAAGATATATATTTTGGATTGACAAAAGCCACAGTTTACGGAATGGTTACTGCAATAATAAGTTGTTATAGAGGATTTGTAGTTACAGGTGGAACAGAGGATGTGAGCCGTGCAACAACTTTTGCTGTAGTTTTTTCATCGCTGGCAATTTTATTAGCAGATTATTTCTTTTCGGTGCTCTTCCATCTCTTGTCTTAAGACCTACTTGGTCGTAAGACCTACTTGGTAACAAAGTTATCATGATTAAAATTTCTAATTTAAATAAGAAATTTGGTGAGCATAATGTCCTGTGCGGATTAAGTCTGGATATTAACCCTGGCGAGTTGATTGGAATTATTGGTCCAAGTGGATGTGGTAAGAGCGTTCTCCTCAAACATATTATTGGATTGCTCAAACCTGATTCAGGTGAGATTTTTATTGATGGAATGGATATCACCAAGTTAAAGGGGAAGGACCTGAAGAAAATTCGGTTTTCTTTCGGGATGGTTTTTCAGGGAGGTGCTCTTTTTGATTCGCTGACCGTGGAAGAGAATGTAGGATTTGGATTAAAGCAGCACACTGATTTAAACGATGAGGAAATCAGGAAGATTGTTAGTGAGAAGCTGCAACTTGTAGGATTAATCGGCACAGAAGATGTAAGAATTGAAGAACTTTCAGGTGGGATGAAGAAGAGGGTTGCGCTGGCTCGAGCGATTGTGATGAATCCCAGGATTATTCTCTATGATGAGCCAACTACCGGGGTGGATGTTGCAATGATTGACAACGTCAACTCTCTCATAAGGGATTTGCAAGAAAGACTCAAGGTCACTTCAATTGCAGTTACACATGACCTCCAGAATGCATATAAAATTGCGGACCGCATCGCTGTATTTCATCAGGGAAAAATTGCCTGTGTTGAAAATGTAGAGGAGATGAAAAAAAGAGAAGGAGAAATTTTAGAAAAATATATGAGGACCCCTGCAGATTGTCAGATAAAATAAGCTGACAATCTAAATGCAGGGGTTTACAAGGAGAACAATGAAAAAGGAATTTAGTCCAGAGGTAAAAGTAGGAATTTTAATATCCATTGCCATAGTCATCCTTTTTGTCTTTACATTTATGATTGGAAAATTCCATTTTTTCAAAAAGGGGTATTATATAAAAGTTACATTTAACTTCGTAGAGGGTCTGGATGTGGGTGCGCCTGTAAGACTTGCTGGTGTAAAAGCCGGGAGTGTTACAGATATTCGCCTTTCTCCTGAAGACAACATGGTTATTCTTACACTCTGGTTAAACAGTGCTGTGCTTGTTCGCAGCGATTCCAAATTTTATTTAAACACTCTCGGATTTATGGGAGAGAAGTATATAGAAATAGACCCTGGAACTTCATCTGCGTTTCTGAAGCCAGGGGGCTTTGTTAGAGGTGAAGAAACGAGGCGACTTGAAGAAATTATCAGGCAGGGGCAGGAAATTGCAGAAGAATCAGGTAAGATTGTCAAATCCGTCAGGAAATTCACAGATAAGGTTTCCCTTCAGGAATTGGAATTGGCAATCTCAGATTTCAGGAGCGCAATAAACACACTTCAGGAGAATGCCTCCACTTTTCTCAATAATCTCAACAGGGCAGCAGGAGATATAAAAGACATAACTTCAGGAAGCAAGGAAAATGTACAGATTGCTATTTCAAAACTTAAAGAGACTCTTATTAAACTTGAGAAAACTACTACAAGTTTGAATGCAATTCTGGATAAAGTAGAAAGGGGGGAGGGAACTGTTGGTGTCCTGCTTAATGACAAACAGGTTGCTAATGACATTAAAGAAATCGTTGCAAATTTCAAAGTTTTTAGTGAAGACATAAAGGAAAATCCTTCCTGGTTAATAATGGGCAAACCTAAAAAGAAAAAATGATACTAAAAGGAAAAGAGATTGTTCTTGGCGTGACTGGAAGTATCGCCTGCTACAAATCAGTAGACCTCGTGAGCCGATTGAGGAAACTCGGTGCCAATGTCAATGTTATTATGACTGGAAATGCAACTGAGTTTGTATCTGTAATTACTTTTCAAACAATTTCCTGTAATTCAGTTTATGCTGATATGTTCAAGCCGATAGGCATCCGGGAGCATGAGATAAAACATATTTCTTTAGCAAAAAGGGCAGATATTATTATTGTTGCCCCTGCCACAGCAAACATTATTTCAAAATTAGCCTGGGGAATTGCTGATGACCCACTTTCTGCCACAGTGCTGGCATGCCGTTGCACAATTCTTGTAGCTCCTGCTATGAATGAAAGTATGTACAGAAATCCAATCTTGCAGGAGAACATAAGAAAATTAAAGAAGCGCGGATTCAGGTTTATAGGACCTGCCTCAGGCAATCTTGCCTGTGATGAGGAAGGCGAAGGCAGGATGGTAGAACCAGAGGAAATAGTTGAAGAGATAGTTGCTCTTATTGGTGTAAAACAGGATTTAGAGGGAAAAAAAATACTTGTAACAGCAGGTCCGACGCGTGAGTTTATTGACCCTGTTCGGTATATATCAAATCCATCCTCGGGAAAAATGGGATTTGCCCTTGCACAGGAGGCACGGGATAGAGGTGGCAAAGTCGTGCTCATTTCAGGACCAACCAATCTTGCCCTCCCAGACGGTGTGAAATTTATGCAAGTTTTGTCTGCAGAGGAAATGGAGAAGGAAGTGCTGCATCATTTTGACGACAGCGATATAGTAATTATGTCTGCAGCTGTTTCAGATTGGAAACCATCGGTTAGAGTAAAAGAGAAGATAAAGATGAAAGATGAATTGAATCTAAGGATTGAAAGTACTTCTGATATACTTGCAGAACTTGGAAAAAGAAAAGGGAAAAGAATTCTGGTTGGCTTTGCCCTGGAAACAGAAAATCTCATCAAAAATGCAAAAGAGAAACTGAAGGAAAAGAACTTAGACCTAATTGTTGCAAATAAAATCAAGGGCAACTATCCATTTGGCAGTGATACAAACAAAGTAGTTTTTATAGAAAGAAATGGAAAGGTAACAAGTTTTCCAAAACTTCACAAATCAGAAATTGCCAGAAGAATTCTTGATAGGATTAAACCATGAATTATTTAGATAATATAAACCGGATTAGAAAAAAGAGACAGGTTTTTCTAAAGAAATTTTTTAAGAATTGAAGAGATAGAAATAAAGGGGGTATAGCTCAGTGGTAGAGCACTTCGTTCGCAACGAAGGGGTCGGCGGTTCAAGTCCGCCTACCTCCACCATACTGAATTAGCCGCCTCGCTCTCGCCTGCGGCTCGGGTTTCGGCGGGCAGTTTTGCGAGGTAATCAAAAGGTTTTTTGAAATCAATTGAGAGTTTTTGCTGGCTGTTTTGGCGGTTCGCGTTTCTCCATCCTTTCAGTTTATTCAAAAATCTATCCAGCCAAACATTGGTCAGGTGTTAGCATTGATGATTTAATGAGATGAAATTATGAAAAACTTATTAGACAGTTTGAAAAACTTGATTCAAAGAGACGAACGTCTTATTAGTAAAGGTGAAATTTTGAAAAACAAAGTTATTGAGCTTGCACTAAAGTTGGATAAGGACTTGATTGAACTTCTTTTGGTGGATAAGCAAATGAAAGAGGTATTTTTTACGGAAATAGGCAATGCCACGATTTTTGATAAGGATAAATTTATTAAGTTTATTTCCAACAAGCAATTTTTGCCGGATTCTTATACTGCTTTTAAAAATAAAATTGGATTGATTTTAGGCGATGAGTATTTAAGCGAGAAGAAAGAAGTTGTGCTCTCATGGCCATATAAGGACTGCGTGCTTGAAGGCGGAATGACCAAAGAAGACCAAAAACGAGATGAGATTTTCTGGAATGAAATTTTAGCGCCTGATGAAATCAGTCGGCTTTTGGACCCAAAAGTTTTTACGAATGCCAAACGAATAGATAAAAAAGGCGAGCACAAATTAGACGAATTCAGAACCGATGAAAATGGCAATATAAAAGACAATCTTATTATCAAAGGCAACAATTTTTTAGCCCTCCACTCCCTCAAAAAACGCTTCGCCGGAAAAGTAAAACTGATTTACATTGATCCACCGTATAATACCGGGGGTAGCTTAGAAACATTCACCTATAATAATGCCTTCAATCATTCCACATGGATAACGTTCATGAAAAATAGGTTGGAAGTAGCGAGAGAATTTTTAACAGATGATGGATTTATAGCAATTGCTATCGACCATAATGAGTTATTTTATTTAGGAGCTTTAGCTGACGAGATATTCGATAGAGATAACAGATTAGGCGTTATCTGTGTTTTGACGAATCCTCGAGGAAGACAATTTACTAAATTCTTTTCGGTAACCATTGATTTTATGTTGGTTTACGCCAAACATAAGGAACACGCAAATTTTAATAAAGTGGCTATCAATATTGAGAAAAAGCAAACATTCAACCTTGAAGACGAAAAAGGGAAATATAGATTGGAGAACTTTATAAGGTTGGCCAATATAGAAGAAAAATTAAGGAACGAAAGAGAAAACTATTTCTATCCTATTTTTGTCAATCCGGATTTGAAAGAAATCACATTGGAGAATAAAAAGAACTATACGAAAATCTTGCCCGTTGTTAATGGAAAAGAAAAATGCTGGCAACTCAAGAAAAACACATTCACAGAAAATTTAAAAAATAAAAAGGAGGAATATATTGCTTCAAAAGACGAGAAAGGAAAGATCCAAATCTATAAGAAATATAGAGAACAGCAGATGTTGGTTACTCACTGGTTTGACAAAAGATACAACGCCACTTTTTATGGGACAAGATTGTTAGAGAAAATTTTAGGGAGGAAATTGCGAGTAAGCTTCCCAAAATCTCTTTATACAATCGTTGACGTATTAAAAATCATGACAAAAAAGGATGATATAATCTTAGATTTTTTTGCCGGCTCTGGGACAACCGGACACGCTACTTTAGAACTTAATAAAGAGGATGGTGGGGATAGGAAATTTATTTTGGTAGAACAACTCGACGAACATGTGAAAGATTGTAACGAAAGAATTTATAAAGTTATAAAAAGAGATAATAGTAATGACGATTTTGTCTATTTAGAACTAATGAAGTGGAATGAAAATTTTATTGAAAAAATCCGGAAGGCAAAAACAAAAGACGAA
>MNUO01000023.1 GCA_001871015.1 Candidatus Desantisbacteria bacterium CG1_02_38_46 | reverse complement strand
TTCTTCCTGAATTCCAAAGGAGCCTCAATTTTACGAAAAGGACTACCTGTTCCACCAGTCCCCCTAACTATTATTGTTCCATAGTTCAATATTCTTCCAAGGATCCCTTGATTGACTTGAATTCCTTCAATTTTTGTTAGAAGAATTTCCAGAGAGTTTCTTCTGATAAAACCAATCTTAAACAAAACTCTTTTGTTTGTTATTCCGAACTCTGAGGTTTTAAAGGAAATAAAGACAGGAATCCCCAACCATTCCTCCTTTAATTTTGCTTTGTGGCGGCCAATTCAATATAACTCAAAAATAATTTAACATTACTTTGTCTGTCCATCCAGAATGGGAAATAATAAAACATCTTCCATATTATAAAGTCCGGGTTTTGCATTTACTATGAATCGTATTGCTTTGATTGCACCGAGTGCGAAAGCATCACGGTTTGAAGCGCGGTGTGTCAACTCCAATCTCTCACCCTGTCCTGCAAAAATTACAGTATGGTCTCCAGCAATGTCTCCACCACGAACAGAATGTATTCCAATTTCTCCTTTTTTTCTTTCGCCGGTAAACCCTTTCCTTCCATAAACTCCGTCCTTATCCAAATTCAAACCCAGAGTTTCAGAAATAATTTGTGCGATTTTCAATGCTGTGCCACTTGGTGCATCTTTTTTCAAGTTATGATGTGCCTCAATTATTTCAATGTCATAGTCTTTTAAAATTGGTGCTATTTCCCTGGCAATCTTGAACAACAAATTTACACCTACTGACATATTCGGTGAAAAAACACAGGGAATTTCTTTTACTGTCCTTTTTATTTCTTCCACCTGCGCATTATTAAAACCGGTTGTTCCCAGAACTACAGATTTTTTATTCTTTGCAGCAATGCGAAGGTGCTCAAGGGAAGTTTCAGGATTAGAAAATTCCACGAGAATATCGCCATTTCTAATCACCTCTCCACTATCTTTTGAAAGTTTTATTCCCAGTTCACCTATATGCAAGACATCGCCAACATCTTTCCACAGTCCAGGATGTCCTTCTTTCTCCAGCGCGCCCGCCAATTTCATATCCTTCTGTGCAATAAGATTTGCAATCACCCTTGAACCCATTCTTCCACATGCTCCACTAACAATAACTTTAATCATATTATCACCAACAACAATTATTTATATCTAAGTAGGTCTTATTGTGTCTATCCAGAGTTCATTATTTTTTTTCACTTATAGTGAAGTTCTTATCTATGGTTTTTATTTCTCCAGTAAATGTGTCCTTGATTATTAATTCTACGATATTTTCACCGTCAATTATTATTTCTTTGGGAACTTTTTGAAAACGATATTTGAAACTCATACCTTTGACAGATACTTTTTCACTATCTATTTTAAAAAAATATGGTTTCTTGAAAGTAATATTCACTGTTTTTATTTCTTCGGTCAAGTCATTTTGAATATTTTCTTGTATAATTTTGTTAAAATTCTTGTATATATTTCCATTTTCATCAACAAAAATTAATTCGTTTGCCAAACCACTCATTTTTTTCCCAACTAATTCTCTTCTGTCGGTTTTTAATTCTATATCAAAAATTTCTGGGTAATATATTTGCATCTGGACATGGATTGTTTTTGCCCGACCTTCCCAGTCTTCTTCTTTTGGTTTCCTTAATTCAATAAGATCTATACCATGTTCTTTAGCAAATTTTTCTGCCGGTTCTGTATATCCAGATTTTGTAACTAATATGCCTTTATCAATATTTATATCCTGAAGCTTTCCCAGAAATTCTTGTACTTTCTCTATCCCTATATTATTCTTATAATCTTTGTACTCGATAGCAGTTTTGTATGTATGTGGTCCTATCGGAATTTCAGTATATACATCTATTTCCTTCAAAGTATTACTTTTCCCCATAATTTTTTTACGAAACTCAACTTTTGCTCCTGGATATTTCTTCAACAATCCAGTATAAACATTCATAATGATAAGTTCATGCTCTTTTCCAAGATTGGATTTTTCTCTATTTATCTTTATCATTTATCTCTTCAAGCCTTTAGTATTATTTAAAAATTGCTCTGGAGTAAAACATTGTATGCTTGTTTTTCCTTCATAATGTCTTATATTCCAGGTAATAAAATATTTAACATCGTGCTCTTCGCAAATCCAAAGGATGCTGGCATCGCCAAATCTTGTACCTCTCTTAATAATTTCCAGCATCTCCTCACTTATTTCCGACCACGATATGTTTGAAACCTTATCTATTGTGGATGGTAAAAGCAATTTGATTTCTTCTGATGCAAAATACATTCTATACAGTTCTTCAACTTGTTTTTTGTCTCCAACAGTTGCCAATATTCCACATAGTTCCAGTAGGTTAAAAATAGTCGTATAAGATTCTTTTGTTTTAACCATAGAAAGGAATTCTTTATTTTTTTTATATCGTTTATCACCGGTGAAAATATGGTGAATGCTTAAAACATCAGTATCAATTACAAGCATTATCTCCTCTGTTTGTATATTACTTGTTCTGGAGTAGCAGAACCATAAATTTTTATGATTTTTTTTAACAATGCTGGTGAATCAAATTTTAAATCAAAAATAGATTTTTCAAACCTTTTTGCCCCTTTATCATGCACAGTAAAAACCACTCTAATTGGAAAAAAGGGATTTAAAATAACAACACTTTCTTTTTCAATAATTTGTAACTCCATATCATTACCTCCAATTGAATCCTCTGTTCAATTTAATCTTTAACGAAAACCTTTACAATAATCCGTAGTCCTGCATTGCTTTCTTTAATTTTGCCAGGTTTTCTTCTGACATTGGTGAAAGTGGCAGGCGCATTTCCCCTGTGTCCATTTTTAATAAAGACATCGCGGTTTTAACGGGTATTGGATTTGTCTCAATAAAAAGAACCTTTACCAATGGGAAAAGTCTGTAGTGTAATAACCTAGCGCCTTCGATATCTCCCTTCAAAAATTTTTCAACCATATCCGCAATTTCCCCGGGCAGGATATTGGCAACTACCGAAATGACTCCCTTTCCTCCTAAAGACATAATTGGTAAAGTCATAGAATCGTCTCCAGATAAAACGCAGAAATCCTTTGAACACAACTTGATTATCATACTCACCTGGTCCATAATACCGCTTGCCTCTTTTACACCCACAATGTTTGGGTACTCAGCATTCAAATTCGCAAGTGTTTGCGGTTCAAGATTCACCCCGGTCCGAGATGGAATATTGTAAATTATTATAGGAAGATGAACTTTCGTTGCAATTTCCTTAAAGTGAAGGTACATCCCCTTTTGTGTTGGCCTGTTATAGTAAGGACACAGTACAAGACAGGCATCAGCACCATTCTCCTTTGCGTCCCTGGTAAGGTCAAGTGCTTCAGCGGTTGAATTTGAACCTGTTCCCGCTATCACAGGAATTCTTTTGCGAGATTGCTCTATTACAATTTTTATAACTCGTTTATGTTCTTCATGGGAAAGTGTTGGAGACTCACCTGTTGTTCCGCAGGGAACTATCCCCATTGTACCATTCTTTATATGGAACTCTACCAGTTCTCTTAATTTATCCTCATCAACTTTTCCATTTTTAAATGGAGTAATCAAAGCTACAAATGAACCCTGAAACATCTTTCCCTCACTTCCTTGGCACTTCCACGCGCGCAGATTTTTTTACCTGTAATTTACCCAGACCAACATCGGCCTCAAGTCCTTTTCCCTCTATCTTCATTCCAGCCCGGGTCAAAACTATGTGGTCATCAGTAACCAGTTTTTCATTCATCGCAAACCACTGAAGACTCTCTGTTTTCAATTCTAACCCATCTGAAGAAATCGCATCCACATTTCCAGCAATCTTTATATCCTTGGTCTTTAAATCTACTATCCCTTCCTGCGCCTTAAGTGTAAGCACAATTTTATTGTCTTTAAAAAACTTTATCATTGTTTCCTTTATCTGAATCTCATTTCCCTCCTCATATTCCAGCGCACTTATAGCCTCTAATTCCCACTGCTTTTTCTCCCCGGCAGTCTGAATAAGTTTAAAATTCTGAATCTCTAACCTGGGAATTTCTCCAGCCCTCGCAGGAAGGAACGCCTGACTCTTCCCTGAAAGGCCAGATAAAGGATTTATTCTTAATCTTGGGGTAATAATCAATAGAATAATTATAACACTTAATCCAGAAAAAATCAAGTAAAATCTAATTTTCATATCTTTTCACTATTCACTGTTTTTTTAATACTAAGGGAATTATACCAAAAGTTATCCACAACTTTCAGGACTAAAGTCCTGAGTTGCAGCAGGTCAGGACTAAAGTCCTGAGTTACGTAACTCAGACCTTCAGGTCTAATTTTTCTTGAGATAGCCTTCAATAAACATATCTAAATCTCCATCCAGTACTGCCTGAATATTGCTTGTCTCAATATTCGTGCGAAGGTCCTTAATCATTTGATATGGCTCTAATACATATGAGCGGATCTGGCTTCCCCAGGCAATTCGTTCAAGGTTACCCCTGATTTTTTGAATTTCCTCTTTCTTCTTTTTCTGCTCCAATTCAAAAAGACGGGCTCTCAAGACTTTCATCGCTTTTTCTTTGTTCCTGGATTGGGACCTCTCGCTCTCGCAGGAAGCGGTAATGTTAGTGGGGATATGCGTGATGCGCACAGCAGAGGATGTCTTTTGCATGTGCTGTCCACCAGGACCACTGGACCTGAAAGTATCTATTCTTAAATCTTCATCTCTGACTTCAATTTCCACATCCTCCACTTCTGGAATTGCATCTACAGAAGCAAAAGAGGTATGCCGACGCTTATTGGCATCAAACGGAGAAATCCTCACAAGACGGTGGACTCCTGCCTCTCCCTTCAAGTATCCATACGCATAGTCGCCGCTAACAATGAGGGTTACATTCTTTATTCCTGCTTCCTGTCCCGCAACCACATCCACAATTTCTGTTTTGAATCCTCTTTTCTCCATCCATCGCAGATACATTCTCAAAAGCATGCTAGCCCAATCACACGCCTCCACTCCACCCGCGCCGGAGTGAACAGAAAAAATTGCATTATGCCGGTCGTAGGAACCACTTAAGACGGTGGCAAGTTCAAGATTATCAATCTCTGTCTTTAATGTGCGGGCATCCCTGGAGATATCCTTAAGAAGACGCGGGTCTTCTTCTTCCATCAGACTCAGAAGTCCACAGAGTTCTTCCTCCTTCTTCTTGAGCTTCGTCCAGGATTCGACTGTAGATTTCAGTTGATTTAATTGAGTTAAAATCTTCTGTGCTCTCTCCTTATTCTGCCAGAATGAGGGCTGTGAAACTTCTTTTTCCAATGTGGCAATCTCACACTTTTTCTTTTCTATTTCAAAGCAACCTCCGCAGAATCTGGAGTCTATCTCTGATTTTTTCCAATTCAGTATTCAATTCTCCAATCATATTCTTCTCCCTTTAATTTTAGCTGCAGCGCCCGCCTGCTCATTTGAAGTAATCTATTCCAGAAAAATAACTTTGCCAAATCTTTCAGGAATATGAAAATTTCTCTTGTAGGTAGGAGACCAGGCAGTTAATTCGTATCGCTGTGTTTCAATCGGTCTCTCGTACCGGTACAAATTTATTCTCCATTCATCTTTGTCTTTAGGTGGTAAATTCTTTGCCTTAGCAATAGAAAAATTCTCCCAGGGAATAGCAATTTCTACACTCCAGTATT
>MNUO01000003.1 GCA_001871015.1 Candidatus Desantisbacteria bacterium CG1_02_38_46 | reverse complement strand
TTGCGAAACTTATTCTAAAAATTACTGGTATCTCGAGTGAGATTACATATCTTCCTCTGCCAAAAGATGATCCACGTAAGAGACAGCCGGATATTTCCAAAGCTAAACAGTTTTTGCAGTGGGAGCCCAAAATTGGAATTGAAGATGGTCTTGCCCGCACTATTGCATGGTTCAAAATGCATATGAAACCTGCGGGAAAAGGGCCGCTGAGCAGAGAAAATGTTATTGAATCATTGAGAGATGTGGCGGATCCTGAACTCGGGATAAGCATAGTTGATATGGGATTAATCAAAGATGTAGAGATAATCAAGCAGGAAAAAGGGGATTTTGTCAGGGTGAAAATGACTCTGACTACCCCGCATTGTCCTTTGATGGGATACATCGTGAAATCTGTTAAAGAGCGCATAGAGGGAATTCCTGGAGTGGTAGGAGCAGATGTGGAACTTGTATGATAAAAATTGAGAAAATTTCCAAGCGTGACGGGTCAACTGTAAGGTTTGAACCAACCAAGATAGCGGCAGCTATCTTCAAAGCATTTTCTTCACAGGGCAGTGGTGATGCCAGATTGGCAAAGGACCTTGCTCTGGAAGTAATTTCTCTTATGGAGCAGTGTTCCATTTTACCCGAGAAGGCCGTGCAAATGAAGGTTCCTACAGTGGAAGATATACAGGACATCGTGGAGAAAGTTCTCATCAGGCATGGATATCCTGAGGTGGCTAAGTCCTACATCCTTTACCGATACCGACGCAACGAACTCAGGGAGGCAAAACAGGTCATTGGAGTTACAGATGATTTGAAACTTTCTGTAAATGCCATCCAGGTCCTCAAAAGAAGGTATCTATTGCGAGATAATCGCAGAAATGTTCTGGAAACCCCGACACAAATGTTTCATCGTGTTGCAAGGGCGATTGCAGAAGTGGAGAAAATATATGCTCGCGGTTCTGATGTGCATAAATTAGAAGACGAGTTTTATAAATCAATGTCAAACATGGAGTTTCTTCCCAATTCTCCCACATTGATGAATGCGGGGACCACGCTGGGGCAACTGTCTGCTTGTTTTGTACTTCCAGTTGAGGATTCTATAGAAGGAATATTCCAGGCAGCGAAAGAAATGGCTTTAATTCATCAGTCAGGCGGTGGCACAGGTTTTTCCTTTTCACGGCTGCGTCCAGCAGGCGATATTGTCCAATCTACAAGAGGTGTTGCCTCAGGACCCATCTCGTTTATGCGCATTTTTGACACAGCTACTGATGTAGTCAAGCAGGGCGGCAGAAGACGGGGTGCAAATATGGGCGTTCTTTGCGTTGAGCATCCCGATATAATTGATTTCATCTCAGCCAAAGGGAAAGAGAATGTTCTTAATAACTTCAACCTCTCTGTAGCGGTTACAAATAGATTTATGACAGCAGTTGAAAGAGGTGAAACTCATCAATTGATAAATCCTCGCAATGGAAGAGTTGTGAGGGAGTTGCCAGCGCGAAGCCTTTTTGACTTAATAGTTAACATGGCCTGGAGGATAGGTGATCCGGGTTTACTTTTTATTGATGAGATTAATCGTCACAATCCCACTCCGGGTGCCGGGCTGATAGAATCTACTAATCCCTGCGGTGAACAGACTCTTTTGCCCTATGAATCATGTAATCTTGGCTCAATAAATCTGGCAAAAATAGTTGAAGATGGAAAGTTAAACTGGGAAAAATTGAAAAAATTAGTCCATCTCTGTGTTCACTTCCTGGATAATGTTATTGATGCAAACAAATTTCCTCTCCCTCAAATTGAAAAAATTACAAAAGCTAATCGGAAGATCGGACTGGGAATAATGGGTTTCGCTGAAACACTTATCAAGTTGGGAATTCCCTATGATTCAGAGGAGGCAATTTCTACAGCTAGAAAGTTGATGAAATTTATTAGAGAAGAGGCAAGAAATAAATCCCAGCAATTGGCTGATGAAAGAGGGTCATTTCCTAATTTTCCAGGCAGTATATGGAAGAAAAAAGATTACAGGCAGATGCGCAATGCCACATTGACCACCATAGCACCAACAGGTTCAATAAGTATAATTGCCGGATGTTCCTCGGGTATTGAGCCATTATTTGCTATTTCATACGGGCGTAATATTATGGAGGGTATGAGGTTGTTAGAGGTGAATCCATTATTTGAGGAGATTGCCCGCAAGAGGGGTTTTTATAGCAAGGAATTGATGGGTGAAATTGCACGCAAAGGTTCGGTCCAGGAAATTGAAGGAGTTCCTCAGGATATTCGCAGGCTTTTTGTCACAGCGATGGACATAGAGCCGAAATGGCATGTACAAATGCAGGCAGCATTTCAGAAATATGTAGATAATGCTGTATCAAAGACTGTTAATCTGCATAGTGAGGCGAGTCCTGACGATGTGCGAAACATTTTTCTTTTGTCTTTCAAACTGAAATGCAAGGGAGTTACTGTATACAGGTATGGAAGCAAAAGTCAGCAGGTTCTATATCTCGGTATCTACTCCAGAGATTCAACTGGCGAAGAGCATGTTAGCGCAGATGCCGAATATGCTGGCGGATGTCCTGCGACAATCTGCCCATTTTAAAAGGTGTCAGGTCTTGACAAATGACATTTCTATATTGTAAAGATGGATAATTATGAAGATACTTGGAATAGCAGGAAGTCCGAGGCGCGACGGGAATACTTTTCTACTTCTCCAAAAGGTTCTCGATGGAGCTAAAACTAATGGAGATGAAACTGAATTTATTTTTATTTCTGATTTAAAAATCAATCCTTGCAGGGAATGCGGCGGGTGTGATGAAACAGGAAAATGTGTAGTTGATGATGATATGCAGACCCTGTATCCCAAATTACAGAATGCGGAAGGTATTGTTATTGCCTCGCCGATTTTCTTTGGGAGCATAACCGCAAACCTCAAGGCAATAATTGACCGCTGCCAGTGCCTGTGGGTAAAAAAATATATTCTGAAACAACCCATATCAGATAAACCAAATCGAAAGGGCGCATTTATATCTGTTTGCGGCGGAAAGAAAACAGATTTTTTTCCCGCAGCATCATTAACCATAAAAGCATTTTTCAAAACCCTTGAAGTATCTTATGTTGCTGAATTATTTTTTTCACAAATAGATGAGAAGGATGCAATTACTAAGCATCCCGCTGCCTTAAAAGAAGCTTTTTCCTTCGGAGCAAAATTGTTGAAGATGTAGTGGCAGAGTTTACTCTGCGAAATGGTAGTGGCAGAGCTTGCTCTGCATAATGTAGCGGTGCGACCCCCCACTAAAGATTTGACGGGCAGGTTTATTGCACAACAAAATATTGTTTGGTAATGACGAATCAAAACTGGGTGAATATCTGAAAATCTGGCAATCTGGAATTTTTTATTCTTGTGAACTTGAGCCGCAGGCTCAAAATGGAATCTATAATCTTTTGCAAAAAGGGAAAATAAAATGACTCCTGAGGAATTTAAAAAACTCACTCATAAAGGTGAAGGACAATGCCCGTCCACCGCAATCCTAACATAATGAAGGCACTTTATGGATATGGATACGTAGAAGGCTATGGAGACGGAATGCACATTATCCGGGAGCAGTTTCAGAACCATCCCCTCAAGCCTAAATTTCCAAAGTTTGAAGGAATTCTCGGGGGAGTGAAGGTAACTCTTTATGCTGCAAAAATTAGCAAATTAGAAAATGTTGTTCATAAGAAAATTGATTTATTAAATCTGAATTTAAATGAGCGTCAACGAAAGGCAGTTGATTACCTTAGAGAAAGAGGAAGGATTACCAACCGTGAATATCGTAATCTCTGTGGTGTGGGATGGGATACATCCCATCGGGACCTGAGAGAACTTATTAAAAAAGGAGTTGTTGAAAGAAAAGGGCGTGGCAGAGGAGTTTTCTATCGGATGATTATCGGATGATTATCGGATGATTAGTTTGTGGGGTCAGACTTTCAATTTTTTAATATTTTCTATTGAAATGATTTGTGGAGGGTAAAATGCAGAGGATGAAGTATCCATTAAATTCAGCGAGGATTGCGTTATCAATTTTGTTTATATCTTTTGTCTTTTTCCTTCTCCCTGTTTATGCTCAGCAGAAGGGTGAAGTGAAGAAAGAAGGACTGGAGGTAAAAGCAGGTCAACTTGCGCCACTTTTTGCTCTGCGTAATTTAGAAGGAAATTATATTTCTCTGAAGAATTACTGTGGTGCGGAAGATACGAAAGTTCCTGCTGTACTAAGGAAAGAAAAGTACATTGTTATTATTGATTTCTTTTCTACAATTTGTATTCCCTGCATTGAGGCACTTCCGGCATTGCACAGGATTTATGAGAAATACAAAGATAAGGGATTGAAGATGTTTCTGGTAAACATTGACCCAAAGCCCGAAGAGGTTCTCCCGAAATTTATTAAGGAGAATAACATTGCCATCCCAGTCCTTCTTGATATGTACTCCAAGACCCTTGAAAAATATGGGTTTGAATCAGTCCCGCATACTGTACTTATTGATAAGAACCGCAAGATACTCGCTGTTTTTAAAGAGGAAAAAGATATAGAGAAAAAATTAGATGAGAAACTGAGCCAGATTCTGAAATAAGAACCTGCCTTCGGCAGAACCTTGTTTCTCGAAAAATAAACGTCGTGGGTTGGTCAAAATGAGCAAAAACAGGAGTTGTTTTTATGAAAAAATATTTTAATGAAGAGCAGGCATGGTTAAAATTGAGTCCAGTGCAGAGATTGAAGGAATCAACTAAATTGTGGAAGTTATATTTATCTCTTGGAGGCGACCTTGGTCCAGAACCCGATCCTCAAAGTCCTTTTTACTTTCCAGAAATTCGGGGTAAAAAGTCTTCTAATCGGAGGGCAGGCGTGCATCATTTACGGCGCCGCAGAGTTTAGCAGAGATTCTGATTTTGTCATTTTTTGTAATTCTGAAAATCTTGCTAAACTGAAAAAGGCACTTCGTTTTCTTAAAGCAAGAAATATTTATCTGCCACCATTAAAAAAAGAATTTCTTGAGAAAGGACATGCCTGTCATTTTAGATGTTATGATAAATCTGTGAAAAATCTCAGGGTTGATGTTATTTCAAAACTCAGGGGTTGTGATGATTTTCAGAAGTTATGGGAAAGAAGATTTTCGGTAAGATTTTCCCGTAATAGAACAATTGAAATTATCGGGCTACAAGACCTTGCCCAGAGTAAAAAGACACAGAGAGACAAGGATTGGTTAATGCTCAATCGTTTAATAGAAAATGATATATTTACAACCCGAAAACTTTCTTTAGAAAAAATTAAGTGGTGGTTATATGAATGTCGAAGCAGTAGTAAATTAATTGAGTTAGCAAGAAAAAATATAGATCTGGCAAAGGAATGTTCTATAAAAAGACCACTTCTGAAAGTAGCATTTAAAAAAGATATTCCGAAATTAGAAAAACTATTACAGAATGAGGAATTGTTAGAAAGAGAAAAAGATAGAAAATACTGGGAACTGTTAAGGAAAGAACTTGAAATGTTAAGGCATAAAAAATAAGCAAAGCTTGTTTCTCGTGGGACATGTCGATAAAATGTCAAAATGAAAAAGTGGTATCAAGTTTATTTTTGGGTTATATTGATTCTGTTATTTTTAAGCAGAGCAGGGGCACCAGCCGAGGCGGGTCGTGCCACTACAATCCCGATAAATCGGGGCACTACAATCACAATTCTTTTTACTAATTCGACAAATGGAATGCTCAGGGCGTGCCCGACCTG
>MNUO01000058.1 GCA_001871015.1 Candidatus Desantisbacteria bacterium CG1_02_38_46 | reverse complement strand
TTACTAACTCCTTCTTCAACTTTTTGATTATCTTCGGAATCTTCTATTTCTTTTTCTACAAATTTTTCAACTTCCTGCTTTGTCTCTGCATGAGAAAACTGAAAGGAATGCTTTTCTTCCTGGACGGCAGTTTTTAATAAATCATAGGTCTTTTTGCTCGTGTTTATACCAATGAGAATCCTTATTTTCTCTGTATTTTCTAATGCTTTATAAATGAGATAAAAACCACTTGTGTAAAAATATCCAACAAGACAATCAAAAAATCTTGTATCTTTGATTAAAGATTCAAATCTCTCTTTTAGGCTTTGTCCTGGTTCGTTTGTAATAAATGTAAGATCAGATGTCATTTTAATACACCCCCTGTATTTTACTCCTCTTTTCACGCATTATTTTAGGATAAATTTTTGTGATTTCGTCTTGCGGGAAGTGATTCAGATTGTGGAGGCGGCCTTTCCCATCCTTTAATTTGGCACCGGTTTTTTTATCTACAATTTTTCCAATTATAGTTGCCGATATTTCCTTTTTATTAAGAACTTTGATAATCCTCTGTGTATCTCTATGGTTACACACGATTATCAGGGCGCCCGATGCAATTGTGCCCATAATCTCAAGGCCAAATTCCTTGCAGAGGATTCTTGATTCAGGAAACACGGGGATTTTATCTTCTTCAACAATTACTCCAGCGTTGCAGGCTTTTGTCACCTCATATAATCCGGTTGCAAGTCCTCCTTCGGTTGGGTCGTGCATATAGTTAACATTTACAATCGAGCTGGCAAGGAGGGCTTCTTTGACTATGCTTATACCGGGATTATGCAGATATGCTTTTGCTTTTCTGATAAAAGCAGCAGAAAATTTCTTTTTTAGAAATGTCTCTTTCTCGTTTGCGATTATCGCAGTTCCTTCAATGGCAATTCCTTTGGTAAGTATAATGTCGTTGCCGTTTTGCACTTTGCCTTTAATCAGTTTATTTTTTGCTACTTCACCGAACATTGCGCCTATGATTATAGGACGGTCTATACCATAAGTTATCTCGCAATGCCCGCCGCAAAGAGTAATGCCGAGTTTTTTACATGCTTTTGAAACAGAAGCAAAAATTTCCTCAATCAGTTTATTCGTAGTATTTTTCTCAGGCAGGAGAAGCGTTGCAATAAGCCACCGTGGCTTTGCACCCATGCAGGCTATGTCATTTGCATTTATGTTCACCAGATACCAGCCTGCATCTTTACTTGCAAGCGTTACAGGGTCAGTTTTTGCAATAAGATATTTATTACCTATGTCAATGACCGCTGCATCCTTTCCTATTCCTGGACCTATGACAATGCGGCTATTCTTATGGGTATATTTCTTGATTAGATATTCCAAAAAACCCTGGGGTAACTTACCTATCTTAAACATATTTTTGTAATTTCTTGATAGCTAAGGAAATTATACCAAAAGTTATCCATAACCTTCAGGACTAAAGTCCTGAGTTACAGCAGGTCAGGACTAAAGTCCTGAGTTACGTAACTCAGACCTTCAGGTCTGATTTTTCTTGTTTCTTTACCATTTTTAGTAATTCCTGCAGTTGTTTCTTCAATTCGACAATTTTCTGTTTATCTTCAGGTGTAGGTTTTGATTTTCTTTCTTCCCTCAACTTAGATTTGGCGCCGGTGATGGTATAGCCCTCTTCGTAGAGAAGCTTCCTTATGCGCAGTATCATATGGACGTCCTCGTTTCTGTATCGGCGTCTCCCCCTCTCCCTTTCCGGTTTCAGTTGGGCGAATTCGGATTCCCAGTAGCGAAGGATATAGGATTTTATTCCTGTTATCTTGCTAACCTCAGCAATTGTGTAAAATAATTTTTGTGTTTGCTCTTCCATTTTACCCTCATTTATTGATTTTTTTCCGCAATTCAGGACTTGCCTTGAATGCGGCGTATTTCTTTGCCGGGATTTGAATTTTCTCTCCGGTTTTCGGATTCATTCCCTGCCGCGCAGATTTATTTTTCACATAGAATGTACCGAATCCTGCAATTTTAACTTTGCCTCCCTTGCTCAACGCTTCATTTATTATGCGCAACACTGATTCAACGGCCAACTTTGCCTTGTTACGTGTCAATCCAAGGTCTATTATCCTTTTTACTATATCTTTTCTATTCATAATAATTCCTTTTAGCGGTGCTCTGGCTTTGCTTCCCGCATCATTAGGTTCCTGCCTGCATCCTTTGCTTTTTTTCTTTTAAATAAAACTGCATAAATCTGTTCAGTGATTGGCATCTCAATTTTATATTTTTTTGCCAATATATAAGCAGATTTTGTTGTTCGGATGCCCTCTACAACCATAATCATTTTTGAAAGTGCCTGCTCTGGAGTCAAGCCCTTGCCCAGCATTTCTCCGTAATTCCTATTGCGGCTATGGCGACTTATGCAGGTCGTGATTAAATCTCCAATTCCTGTCAGGCCTGCGAAAGTCTCTTTTTTTGCTCCCATAGCCACGCCCAACCTTGTAATCTCATGCATTCCGCGGGTCATAAGCGCTGCTTTTGTATTATCTCCAAAACCAAGGCCGTCGCTTATTCCACAGGCAATTGCTATTATATTCTTCAGGGAACCTCCGAGTTCAACTCCTATGACATCAGTGTTAGTATAGACCCTTAGGCATGGGCTCATAAATATTTTCTGAATGTGTTCTGCTTTTTTCAAACCCTGGCTTGCCGCCACAATAGTCGTTGGAATATCTCTGACAACTTCTTCTGCATGGCTTGGACCTGATAGGACGACGATATTGTTTTTTACTGGTGGCAGTTCCTGTGCTATAACCTGTGACATTCGCAAAAGAGTTCTGTTCTCAATTCCTTTCGCCACGCTTACAAGGAGAACATTTTGCAGATTAAATGGTTTCAGCCGTTCTGCCAGCGAGCGCATTATATGAGACGGAACTGCAAGAACAATAACTTTTGCTTCTGCAATTGCTATTATTATTTCTGATGTTATCTGAATATCTTCGGGAATTTTGAAGCCCGGGAGAAATTTTGCATTTTCTCTTCTCTCTTGCAACACTTCAGCGTATTCTGGAAAAAATTCCCACAGCGCAACCTCATAGTCATTCTTATGCAGGTGAAGTGCAATTGTTGTTCCCCAGCTTCCAGCTCCCAGGACTGCTATTTTCATTTTTTCTCCATTTTTGGTTCCTCGCCTTTTAAAAGACGCTTGATGTTGGATTTGTGCCTGATGACAATGAAGAGCGCTACTATTATTGCAAGTATCCGAAATATCCAGGGTTCTTTAAATATAAAAGCGAGAATCGGAAAAGTAATTGCTCCGACAATTGACCCAAGGGATATGTATTTCCAGACGAAAACGACCAACGCCCACACAGCAAAACACAGAATTGCATTTACCGGCATCAATCCCAGAGCAACTCCTAAACTTGTATTTACTCCTTTGCCTCCCTTGAATCCAAGAAAGATAGGCCAGTTGTGTCCGCATATTGTAGCCAGGCCAATTGCTACAAGAAAGAAAGAGGTGTCAGGTCTTGACAAATGACAAATGAGAATTTTTCCTATTACAACAGGCATTATTCCCTTTGCTATGTCAAGCACCTGCACAATTCTTCCTGTTTTCTTTCCAAGCACCCTTGATACATTTGTTGAACCTATATTGCCGCTGCCTTCCTTGCGGACATCAATTCCACGCAGCTTCCCCGCAATGTAGCCGAAAGGAATTGCTCCAATGAAATAACCTAATATTATGAGAAAAATATTCGTTAACATATTATCACAAGCAATACAACAAGAAAAATCAGAGCCCACAAGAGATAGGTACTCAAATCCTGGTGGTCTAACATTTTTATTCCTGTAGATGTTTTTACAAACACTGAAGCCAGTCTTGAATAAAACTTATTTAGGGTCAGGCATTGCAATCTTTCCTTTCCAAATAATAGTCCTGTTCTGGCGCTCAAAAGGTAAATAAGGAAACCAGCAATTATTGTTATAATTGTATTTATGTAGTGTTCTTTTCCAGAGAAAAAATGAATTTCCCTGCCAATTGTAGGAAAAATCAATTTACCAAGGACTAAACCTGGTAGAACTCCAAGCAGCACACAAACTAATGACAAAATCAGCAATGGAATAAGCATCAATAAAGGTATTTTTTTTATCTGCACTTGTCTGGACAATCTTTCTGGAAGAGTCCCCAGAAAAATATGAGAATATAGCTTTAAAAAAACCGCAATTGTTCCAGCACAGGTAAGAGTGAAAACGAAATTCAACCAGGGAACACCAGAGATGGATTTCAAGAGCAGTCCCTTACTTATAAATCCATTAAAAGGAGGAATACCTGAAATGGAAAAAGAAGCAACCAGAGATGTAACAGCAATTAATGGCATTTTCTTTCCCAGCCCTCCTAAATTAACTAAATTCCTTTCTCCAGTACTATGGAGCACTGCTCCGATACAAAGGAATAGCAAACCTTTAAATAGGCTATGGTTGATTATGTGATATATTCCTCCAGCGAGCCCCAGAGTTGTTCCAGTTCCCAGCCCTAACAAAATATATCCCATCTGACTTATACTGGAAAAAGCAAGGATTCTCTTTGTATCTGTGGCAAGAAGAGCAAGGAGCACTCCTATGAGCATTGATATTACTCCCAGACCAAGAATTATTGAGGAGATACTCTTTGCGCCTAACAAAAGCTCACCAGAATAAAAAAATCGCAGAAGTCCGTATATACCCATCTTTATAGAGATTCCAGAAAGAAGCGCACTAACTGGTGAAGGTGCAGCTGGATGGGCCTCAGGGAGCCAGCTGTGCAACGGGGCTATTCCTGCTTTTACAGCACAACCTCCCAGAAAAAGCAAGTAAATTGTCCACAAAAGATGCTTATCTTCCAGTGAATGCAATTTCACAAGCATACTGAATTTATAACTCCCGGTGAGATGATATACCAGAAAGATTGATAAGAGAATCATCCCGGCTCCAGCAAGTGTCATAATTATGTATTTCATCCCTGCCCTGAATGCAATTTCAGTTTTCTCATGGATGATAAGAAAATAACTGGTGACAGTGGCTATTTCCAGAAAGATATAAAAACTCAATAAATCTGCAGAAAGGAAAGTGAGAATCATGCTGAGCAAAGCCAGTATTAAAAGAGGATAATAGGTTCTGCGATTGTCCTTTATATCTTTTAAGGAATACAGGACTACCATTGTGCCAAGCAATCCTGTAAGAGAGACCATAATAAAACTCAGACCATCAAAGTGTAAATATATTCCCAGTGGCATAGTTTCTCCTCAATAAAACATTTTCACTGCATGTTCAACCAGATTTATTCCAAGAAAGGGGAATATACCAAGTAGAACACAACTTATACTCAAAACGCAGGGTGCTATGTATTGTAGGTACCCGATATCTGGACTTTCCTGGAAAGGCTCTCCAGGACTTAAAAAGAGCTGGATTATGCGTCCATAATATGCCACTGCAATGATACTGGCAAGAATAATCATTATACCAGGAAAGATATTTCCAGATTCCACTGCTCCTTGACAGATAATCCATTTGCTTACAAACCCATTGAAAGGAGGAATTCCAATAATTGATAATGCGGCCAGGATAAAGAGAAAAGAAAGCAGGGGATTATGCTTCCCGAATCCCTTCAGTTCTGATATTTTCCTCTTTTGAGTGGAAAAAATAATTAATCCCGCGCAGAAGAAAAGACACCCTTTCATAACTGCATGGTTTAGTATATGAAATAAAGAACCTTTCAATCCTGACTCGCTTCCAATTCCTATGCCTATAAGAATACAACCAATCTGACTGATGCTGGAATAGGCAAGCAATCTTTTGATATCATCTTGAGCTAATGCCATAAGTGCGCCGAACATAAGACTAAAAATTCCAAGCCACATAATAATTTTTTCAATTCCCAAATACGGGAATGTCCAGAACACCCTTATTAATACGTATATTCCAATCTTCAAGATAACGCCGGAAAGAAGTACACT
>MNUO01000055.1 GCA_001871015.1 Candidatus Desantisbacteria bacterium CG1_02_38_46 | reverse complement strand
GCAGGAAGCATCTTCCCTATGCTCTCACATCTCTTTTCAAGGGCGAACCGTATACTTCTTAGTTTCTGGATACTGGATTTTAAACTTTCGATGTTCACATTTCCTTTTATATATTACTAATTACTTTATATTAGTAATACTATTATATCACAAAAAAAGAAGAAAGTCAAGTTTTCAGCGATTTTTTTTATTTTTCCACTTCCAGAGTGCCTACTGTCGGCGAGACTGTTTGTTTAGTGTCTGAATCACAGACAGCTATACAAAGATCTGAAGGTGGGTGCATGGGAGCATGTAATATCAGGAACTTATTCAATATCAGTTCATGATTATGAGGTAAAGGTCAAACAGGAAAAAGACTCAAACGGAAAACCGGTTAAGGAAAAGATAGAATGGATAACACCGGTTGGAACTCTGTCGCAGGCGAAGGAATACATTCCGCAGGCATTTACCTGGGCTTATAAAGAATATCCTGTAAAAAATATTAAAGAGCTGGAAATACTTCGTTTCATCTACGAGCACCAGGAAGTGAAGCAGGTTAGCGATGAAGGTCAAAAAAAATTAATGGGGGTTTACGGAAAATGGGGGGTCGGAAGTTCTGCTCCGCCCAGAAATCCAATGGTTTCTCTTTTTGTGGAATGGATGGGAGTGGTAAATACGATCTATGCCCTGATGGATGCGCCTGAGGAAGTGGAGAAGACTCTTGAAGTTATTTCAAGGATTTTTGACCCGATTTTTGATGCAATATGCAGTGCTCCCGCCCCGCTTGTGTGCTTCGGAGACAACATAACAGGCGAAGTTGTAAGTCCGAAAATATTTGAAAAATATTATGCTCCACATTACAGGAAATACACTCCCGGTCTGCGCAAGGCAGGTAAATACTCGCTGGTTCACATCGACGGGACGATGCGTGGAATTTTGCCGCTGGTAAGCAGAACAGGTATTGACTGCGGACAGTCCCTTACTCCTGCTCCTGTCGGAGATGTGGAAGTGGAGGAAATGCGTAAACTCGCAGGTCCTGATTTGATTCTTGCCGGCGGGGTGCCGGGAGCGTTTTTCAGCCCTGTGTTTCCGAGAAAAGCGCTTGAAGACATCGTGATGAGATGCCTGAAACATTACAAAAACGACGGAAAGTTCATGTTATGTGTCTGCGACCAGGTCCCGCCCGATGCAGAAATCGATAGGGTAAAAATGGTCAGTGACTTAGTTGAAAAATACGGGAGGGTAGGATGAAACTGGAAGAAATGAAGCCGGGAGAAATTGACGAAATGTTAAAAAGGGCATCAATTATTTACATTCCCTGGGGTGCACTTGAATGGCATGGTGTGCACAATCCCATAGGACTGGACACAATAAAAGCATATCACCTCTGCCTCGAAGCAATAAAGAAAACAGGTGGTGCAGTGCATCCGCCTATTTACTGCGGATACCAGACAATGAAACCACATGCAGGATTCAAGAAGACAATTGAGGTCAAAAAAGAAGTTGTCCAGGCACTTGCAAGAGAGTATTTTGAGCAATTATATGACGAAGGATTTAGAATTTTTGTAGTTTTAATGGGTCATTATGGACCCAAACATATTGAGGCGCTGAGAGAAATCGGCAGTGAATTTGCACAAAAATATACTGATGCAAAGATTCTTATGGTTCCTGATTATGAACTTGTTATGGATAAGGGTATCGAGGGTGACCATGTCGGCGCATACGAAACTTCTTTATTAATGTATTTCCGCCCTGACCTTGTGAATTTAAATTTACTGCCAAAGGACAGAGAAATCACTGTTAAAGATGACGGCATAAGCGGTATGGACCCCAGAAAATCAACGCGTGAAGAAGGAAAACGAATAGCGGATTTAATCGTCGGCGAGATAACAGGAAGGGTGCAGGAGCTAATGAAGTCTTTGTAATAGCTGGGTTTTGAAATTTGAATTTTTAAATAATGACGTCGCAGAAAAAGACACAGAAAGGAGATGCAGGCAATGAAGGAGTCGATTTCACAGAATGTAATTGAGCAAAAGATTTTAATAATTCGTGGTCAGAAAGTAATGTTAGACAGGAATTTGGCCGATTTATATAATGTTCCCGTTAAGGCACTGAATCAGGCAGTTAAGCGTAACAGTGAACGTTTCCCAATAGATTTTATGTTTAATTAACAAAACAAGAAGCAATTGTTTTAAGGTCACAAACCGTGACCTTAAACAAGGGACGCGGTCAGCATCCTAAATACTCACCTCATGCATTCACTGAGCATGGCATATTAATGCTTTCAAGCGTGCTAAACAGCGAAAGAGCCATTCAGGTTAACATAGCAATAATGCGTGTTTTTGTAAATATCAGGAGAATAGTTTCTTCAAACAAAGAAATCGTCGGTAGATTAGACAGGCTTGAAGATAAAGTAGAAAAACAGGGCAAGAGCATAAAAACCATTTTTGAAGTTATTCGGAAACCGCAGGCCGTTACAAAAGATAGATTGCTTCCTCGCCGCGGCGAGTCGCAATGACGAAAAGGGAGGTTTTGATGGAACCAAAATTCAATAATCCATTTGTTACAGAGGGGAACTGGTATAAAGGGAATTTACATACCCACACAACAAATTCAGATGGGAGTCTGTCACCAGTAGAGACAGTGAAGCAGTATAAGGAGGCAGGATATCACTTTTTAAGTATAACTGACCATTGTCGTCTTACAAAGGTAGAGGGAAATCAGGGGATATTGCTGATTCCAGGGCAAGAGATGCACTGCGGCACAACCGAAGCAAAATTTAATTTTCATCTGGTCGGGCTTAATCTTAAGGAAGAAATTTCCTATGCAGGAGATGAAATTCCTATTTTTAGAAAGAAATGGTGGGAGGTCCATCCACAGGAAATGATTGACGCAGTGAAATCGCAGGGGGGCGAAATCATTTTAGCTCACCCTTACTGGTCAGCACTTACCACCAATGATATTTTTTCCTGCCAGGGCTACATCGGAACAGAAGTTTTTAATACCTCCTGCCTGTACGGTATAGATAAAGGATATTCTATGCACCACTGGGATGACCTTTTGGTTCGTGGCAGGAATGTGTTTGGGTTCGCCAATGACGATGCTCACAATTCTTTCAACGAGCATCGCCAGAATGATGCTTGCGGAGCCTGGATTATGGTGAAGTCTAAGAAATTGACAGTATATGATATTATGGAAGCAATTAAAAAGGGTTTGTTCTATGCAAGTTGTGGGCCGGAGATTAAAGATGTGAAAATTAGCGGGGGCAATATTTTTGTGGCAACTTCTCCAGTGAAATCAATCTCTTTCATTGCGCCAAACGGGCATGGCGAGATGTTTACAGCATTAAAAAGAGAGCCACTTAGAGAAGTTGAATACAAAATTCGTGGACAGGAGAGATATATCAGAATTCAATGCACGGACAGGGAGGGCAGGATGGCATGGACCAATGCCATTTTCTTTGAGTAAAAAAAGTAATATCACACTGGTTCCCTCATGAAAAAAGGGGCACAATCTCCGGGTTGTTCGGGACCTCGTATCATATGGGCAATGTTATTTCCTTATTCCTTGCTGGAGCAATTTTACTCCATTTCAAATGGAGGGCTGTTTTCTGGTTCCCCGCCCTTTTGTTTTTTGTATCCGGGATTCAATTTCTTATTCTGGAAAAAGACAATCCTGAGTCTGCCGGATTTAAACCCAAGGCTAATACAGAGCAGGATTCCCTATCAGCAGAAAATTCTGACTCAGGGTCCCGGCACTTCCTGGTGAACCCGCGGCTCTGGCAGATAGGTTTTGCCTCATTAAGTTTGAATATTATGGCATGGGGTTTTATATACTGGGTTCCGACTTACTTATATGAAAAAATTGGTTATAGCATATCAGGTGCTGCGTTTCGCACTTTGCTTTTTCCGCTGGCAGGTTGCGCAGGTGCTGTATTTGCGGGATGGATGACTGATAAACTGCCGGGATATAGACGCACACCTGTTATAGTAGTAATGCTGCTGTTAGCAGCATTACTGACTTTAATTCTACCTGCAATACCATCAGGAATGAAGATTGCAATGCTAATATGCCTTGCCCTGATGGGATTTTTGATAGATGGTCCTCATGTACTGCTGGCAATGACTCTGGCTATGGATTACGGTGGAAAGAAAAGATCAGCTTCAGCAGCAGGTTTTGTAGATGCAATGAATTACATAGGAGCTGCGATAGGTGCTTTTGTGGCTGGATACCTTGTGGACAGATGCGGTTGGCAGCCAGCATTTCACTTCTGGACAGCTGCTGTTCTGGCAACAGTCGTGATAATGTTGCCGATGTGGAGGAATGAAAAATGACCGTAAATTGGGGAATGAAATAGCAAATTTCCAAGGAGGTAATCGTGACTTTTGCAGAAAGAATTCAATCTGCGTTTGAGCACCATGAAACAGATAAGGTACCTGTGCACCATATATCTGTTTCTTCCAGAGTGGCTTCGTATTTCCTTGGCAGGGAAGTATGTGTTGGTGGAGGAATTCAACAGTGGAGAGAAGCAAAAGCCCGCTGGGAAGGAGAGGATGCTCATGCTGAGTTTCTGGAGAAGAGCGCACAGGATGCTACTGATGTTGCAGAAGCTTTCGAGATGGATATAGTTAGGCCATTTTACTGGATGGAGTCCAGAAAACCTGCCAAAAAAATTGACGAATATACTTTTTTCTATGGTGACCCTGAAGGTGAATATGAAATAAAGCGTCTTGACCCAATTACAGAACTTTACTATACTGTTGAAAATAAAACTTTACAGAAACAGGTCGAGTGTTTGGCAGTGATGGCAATCTATGGCCTGTAGCAGATATGCTTTTTGGCCAGTCCGGTGTAGATGCGCATTATGAAGTGGATACAAGGGCTGGTATGGAGTTAAGAAAAGTTCGGGATGCCTTTCCACATCTTACACTTTTTGGCGTGATAAGTTCACATACCCTTGATACCGGCACCAAGGAAGATGTGGAAAAGGAAGTGCTTTCCTGCATTGAAGCTGCAAAAGAAAAAGGAAGTATAGTTGTGGGATGCTCAAATATTATAGCCTCAACCACACCGATTGAAAATGTCAAAGCAATGGTCGAAACAATCCGAAAATACAGGTGAGAAAGGATAGCAAAGAAGGGGTCAGACCCACTACAGGAGTTAAAAATGGCACAGGAATTTTCATTTGATATTGTTTCGGTTTTAAATATGCAGGAAGTGGATAACGCAGTCAATCAGACAATGAAGGAAATCCTGCAGAGGTTTGATTTCAGGGGAAGTAAGTCCCAGATTACCCTGGATAAGGATAAGAAAATTGTTACCCTGATAAGCGATGATGAATCTAAGTTAAAAAGCGTAGTTGATATTCTTCAGACAAAGTTGGTGAAAAGGGGAATTTCACTCAAGGCACTTGTCTATGGGAAGGTTGAACCTGCTCTGGGTTCAATGGTCAGACAGGTCGTCACACTGCAGCAGGGTATTTCGCAGGAAAAAGCAAAAGATATCACAAAGTTAATCCGGGATACCGGGTTAAAGTTGAGAACCCAGATTCAGGGTGATGAGATTCGTGTATTTAGCAAGAGCAAGGATGACCTGCAGACAACAATTGGAATGCTGCGCGAAAAAGATTTTGGGGTTCCACTGCAATTTGCCAATTATAGATAAAGTGTGGCTCGAGGAAATTTCCTATAATAAATCAAGCTCAAAATTAGTTTTTCTGAAATGGTGTTCCGATGTTACATCGGGACGCTGCAACCTTGTGTTTTATACACAGTAAAGGAAATGCAATTTCCTTATGTGCAGTCTCCAAGCCAGAAGGAGGTGACAGGAGAAAATGCCTTTGCCTCTACCTGGGTATCACCGGTATTATATCATAATCATAAAATTAAAGCAAGGATTGAGGACGATGTAGCAATCTCCATTGCATCC
>MNUO01000017.1 GCA_001871015.1 Candidatus Desantisbacteria bacterium CG1_02_38_46 | reverse complement strand
AAAAGGATAACTCTGATGGAAAAATTGATGCTATTACAGCCGCTACTATTTCCTCCCGCGCTGTAACAAATGCCATAAGGAATGCGCTATCTGAAACTGACATTTTATCTGAATCTAAAAAGGAAAGAAAATGAAAATATGGTTGAGTTTTACAAAAGGGATTCTTAAAGAAAACCCTGTGCTTGTATTGATGATCGGGCTATGCCCTGCCCTTGCAGTTTCTTCCACAGTTCGGGATGCCTTCGGAATGGGAATTGCTGCGACATTCGTTTTAGTCTGTTCAAATATTGTAATATCCCTGCTGCGTCGCGCCGTACCACACCAGATGCGCATACCGATTTTTATTGTGATAATTTCAACCTTTGTTACGATTGTGGATTATGTTATGGCAGCGTACAGTCCATCCATCCATCATGCCTTGGGTGTTTTTATTCCCCTGATTGTGGTTAACTGTATAATACTTGGAAGAGCTGAAGCATTTGCCTATAAGAATCCTGTTCTGCATTCAACAATGGACGGACTTGGAATGGGAATAGGATTTACCCTCATCATAGTACTTATGGGTGCAATAAGGGAACTTTTAGGTAATGGCACCATCCTTGGCAGCCCTGTGCTGGGTAGCGGATTTGAACCGGCACTCATAATGATTCTACCACCTGGTGCATTCTTGACAATTGGTTTTATGATGGCAATAAAGAAAAAAATCTGGGGGGAGAAATGATCTCAAATAATATGAGTATATTCCTGATATTCATAAGCGCGATGATGGTCAACAATATACTGCTCATTCGCTTTATAGGGCTATGTTCATTTTTTGGTGTTTCTAACAGGATGGAAACTTCTATTGGAATGGGGATGGCGGTCATATTTGTAATGGTAATAGCTTCAATTGTCTCCTGGCTGGTATATCACCATATACTTGTTCCATTTCATCTTGAATTCTTGCGCACTGCAACCTTTATCCTTACTATTGCAAGCCTTGTACAATTAGAGGAAATGGTGATAAGGAAAAACAGCCCGAACCTATACCGTGCAATGGGCATATACTTACCACTTATCACAACTAATTGTGCTATTCTTGCAGTTGCATTTTTAAACATAGATTATAACCTGAGTTTTTTCAAAAGTATAATCTATAGTCTTGGAGTATCGCTGGGATATACCCTTGCAATTGTAATGTTTGCTGGAATCAGAGAACGAATAGAACTTTCACCTGTACCAAAATCTTTTAAAGGTTATCCAATCGCATTCATCACTGCAAGTTTAATGTCCCTGGCATTTCTTGGATTTAAGGGGTTATTCGGATTATGATTGGACAGGCTATTCTTGTTCTTGGTGGACTGGGGCTTGGATTTGGCATTCTACTTTCCTTTGCATCCAGAAAGTTTGCTGTAGTAGTAGACCCAAAAGAAGAGAAAATCCTGGAAGTACTGCCCGGCTCTAACTGCGGTGCCTGTGGTTTCCCGGGATGTCAGGGTCTTGCTGAGGCACTTGCAAAGGGAAAAACTGAGGCGACTTCTTGTGTTGCGGGTGGAGCTGAAGTAACAAAAAAAGTAGCAAAAATTCTTGGTGTAGAAATAGAACCAAAAACTGAACTTGTTGCTTTTGTCGCCTGCCGTGCAGGAATAAAACAGGCAAAAAAGAAATTCAAATACAGGGGTCTAAATAACTGCCAGGCAGATGCACTCCTGTTCACAGGAGACAAATCCTGCGTATATGGATGTCTTGGTTTAGGAAGCTGCGCAAAGGTCTGCCCTTTTGACGCCATATCAATTACCGCGGAGGGACTTGCGGTTATTGACCCCAAAAAGTGCAAATCCTGCCAGAAATGTGTTAAAGCCTGCCCCAGAAATTTGATAAGTATGGTTCCAAGAGCACAGGAAGTAATTATTATTTGTAAAAACCGCGACAGAGGCAAAAAAGCAAAGGAAGTATGCAGTATTGCCTGTATTGCCTGCCGCATTTGCGAAAAAGCCTGCCCACAACAGGCAATCAGCATAGTCGACAACCTTGCAGTCATTGATTATCAAAAATGCAATCAGTGCGCAATCTGTGTTGAAAAATGTCCCCAGAAAGCCATTGGTGTCAGGTCTTGACAAATGACAAATCTCATGAAAGAGGCGATGTACTGGCAACCGCATAATGGGAAAGTGAAATGCCTGCTCTGCCCACAGGGTTGTATTATTGCCGAGGGCAATCGCGGGACCTGCCATGTCCGCCAGAATTTCAAGGGAAAACTCTATTCTTTAAATTATGGGCGGGCGACTTCAGTTTCAATGGACCCGATTGAAAAAAAACCCCTTTATCACTTTCATCCCGGTCAGATGATTTTATCCCTCGGCACAGTTGGCTGCAACTTCCATTGCGATTTCTGTCAGAACTGGTCAATTTCTCAGTCCGATGACCTTCAGGCTACAGAAGAAATCACTCCACAGCAAGCAGTAAAAATTGCCCGCAAATATAATTCCTTCGGTATTTCTTATACCTACAACGAGCCCTTTATCTGGTTTGAATTTGTGTTGGAAAATGCAAAATTAGCAAAAGAGGTGGGCTTAAAAAATGTTCTTGTGACAAATGGATTTGTGCAGGGAGAACCACTTGCAGAGATTCTCCCCTTTATTGACGCAGCAAATATTGACCTGAAAGCACTTGACGATGAGTTTTACAAGAAAATCTGTAAAGGAAGACTTGAGCCTGTCTTAAAAACAATAAAAACAATGTATGGACGCGCACACATAGAACTTACCAATCTCGTCATTCCTACTTTGAATGACGGCAAAGAGAAAATCAGTGCACTTGTGGACTGGATTGCAAGTGTTGGCACTGATATCCCCCTTCACTTCTCATCATATTATCCATGTTATAAAATGAATCTTCCGCGCACGCCGGTCAGCACTCTCAAAACAGCCAGAGAAATCGCTATGAAAAAGTTGAAATATGTCTACATTGGCAATGTCTGGAACCCTGAATCAGACATAACCTACTGTCCTGCCTGCAGGAAACCGGTAATTACACGCCGTGGCTACAATATTTCCGATTATAAAATCAAGGGTGGCAAATGTGAATATTGTGGAGAGAAAATAGATGTGGTGGAATAATTCCGCAGTGCGTCGTAAATTAATCCCCCTTTACTATACACTATGCACAATTTTTCTGGCGGGGTGTGCACAGAAACCATACAAGGAAACCAGGTTATTGATGGGAACAATGGTGGAAATTACCATCAGGGATAACGAAGCAAGAGCAAAGGATGCAGCAGACAAAGCTTTTAAGAAAATTGAAGAACTTGAAAAAATACTTAGTGTTTACCGCAAGGACAGTGAAATTTCAACTTTAAATCGCACCGGAAAAGTAAATCCCTCTCCTGAATTTATGCAAGTAATAAAAGAATCAATAAGGGCCGGGGATATAACTGAAGGTGCTTTTGACATAACGGTTGCGCCAATAGTTAGTCTATGGGGATTCGGACCTCCTTCTAATGTAGGACAGACCTTTAGGTCTGCTAAAAACAATCCGCCCGCTGAAAAAGAAATAAAAAAAGCACTTGCACTTGTAAACTACAAGAATATTGTAATTGATGAAAAAAACAATTTAATTTATTTCAAAAAGAAGGGGATGCAGGTAAATCTTGGTGGGATTGCAAAAGGATATGCGGTAGACAGGGCAATTGATGTTTTAAAAAAAGAAGGTATTAAGAAAGCGATTATCAATGCTGGCGGAGACCTCTACGCAATGGGCATAACCTGGCGTATTGGAATAAAACATCCTAGAAAAGAAGGAATTTTAAAAACAATTGTTCTCAAAAATAAAACCATTGCAACTTCAGGGGATTACGAGAAATTTTTTATTGGCACATATGAAGGCAAGAAGAAACAATTCCATCATATTTTTGACCCGCGCACAGGCTATCCCGCGCAAGGATGTATCAGTGCAACTGTAATCGCTCCTGCCTGCACTACTGCTGACTGGCTTTCAACAGGCGTGTTTGTCCTTGGACCAGAAAAAGGACTTACACTGCTTAAAAAACTCGGCGGACAAGGTATTATTGTAAATTCAGATAAGAAAATTTTTTCCAATTTGTAAATATAATTATATGTAGTAAACGGGCGCAAAAAATATCTTTGTTTTATCCCTCTTTGACGATCCCCAATAATTTTTTGTTAAGACTACCGCATGGCCAGGCTTAAAAGAATCAATAAAACTTGCCAGGCTTTTCGATATTTTCTCTGAATCAAAATTAGAGTATTTTACTTCTATTGGTATGGCGTTTTCTCTTACGTGCAACACAAAATCCACCTCTGCCCCGGCTTTGGTGCGCCAGAAATTTATTTTTTCCATATTTTCGCACAACTCATTAAGTCTTATAAAAACACTGTTTTCTATAATTGCTCCCGCATCGGAGCGTTTCTCTAAGCCAATCATATTTTCCATAAGATTGTTTCTGAATCCCATATCTATAAAATATATCTTCGGGTTTTTTGAAAGCTCTTTTTGCCTATTTTTGAAAAATGGCTTGACTTCCCGGCAGATGAAAGTTTCCTTTAAAATGTTTAAGTGTTTCTTTAGGTTGCGGTGATTAAGGCCCGATGTTTGGCATAAATTCTGGTAAACTGTAATATTGCCTGTCTGTGTTGCCAGATATTGAGATAAAAGATATAGATTATTTTCTGTAGCCAGATCTAAAAGCGTTTTAATGTCTTTTAAAACATAGCCGTTATAGATGTCCGCGATTACTTTTTTGCGTTCATTTTCGTTTTTGGATAATATCACTGCGGGATACCCGCCCCAGATACAAAATTCCTCATATAATTTAATCATCTCTTCAGAAAAGACATCTGACCCACTTTTTTCTTTAAGCGTCCTTTCTTTAAACAACAAATTAAAGACTTCTTCGCTGTTTTGATAATATATCCTTTCCATCCTTTTATTTTTTACCTTTAAGAATTCCCCGAAATTAAACGGGAAAAGATAGAAATTTAACATGCGGCCGACCATAAACCTGCTTGCCTGCGCTTTTATGTCTAGAGAAGAAGAACCCGTGATGAAAATTCTGACATTTTTAACAGTGTCATATATTAATTTTAGTTTTTGGCCGCCGTTAACAGAATATTGGAATTCATCTATCATTAAATAAAAAACACCTTCTGGATTTGCCGGAATGTATGAATTTATAAAGGCAACGGGATCGGCATCGAATTGGGCAAAAAGCTTTCTGTCCTCAAAGGTTAAAATCTTAACCATGAATTTCTTTACTTTCAGTTCATCGCAAAGATAATCCTTTAATATCCCTAAAAAGGTACTCTTGCCTGATTGCCGCGGGCCCACAATCGAAATAAACTCTTTTCTTTTTAAAAAAGGTTTTAACGTTTCAATAAGGTCTCTTTTTATAATCATATAACCTCACTATTCTTGCAGTATTTGCAATTATAGTATAACCATTTTTGCAAATAAGTCAAGTTTTAGCGAATTTTTTGGGTTTAAAAAGAAAATACAGTGGTTAAGGAATTTTGTGTTTTTTAAGACAAAAGGCGAAAAAGGGATGACATAAAAACCATGGCTTCGCTCAGAACCTTGTTTCCTCTTACAGAGCATACTCCTGTTGGAGAAAAACGTCGGAGGATACGATATTGATAATTAATTGAATACGACCAGAAATCTTTCAATTCGCCCTTAAGTTTGTGGGTCTTTAACCGAGAGTCAAAAGGATTGTCTAGAAAAAATTTTTCCTGTTGTTTGGCACGTAATTTAATGTTTTCAGATAATTTCTTATTTCGCCACACCCACGACTTAACCCAAAAGAAACAAGGTTCTTAAGCGTTAGCGAAAGGTTCTTATATGCTCTCACAAAACAACTTGCAGGGTATATTTTTGTAATCCGCATTATTTATCCAAATCGCTTAAGGAATTAATGGGTTTTATTTTACCCTCACGTAGTTCTTTTTCCCCACGAGCAATTTTTGTTAATGCAATCCCCATTTCTTTAAGATGCTTATGCATACCTTCATATTCTTCGCGGCGGACTATAATAAGTTCATCTCCGTGAGTGACGCTCTTTGGAATAGTTATTGTGGTTGACATGTTATTTTACCTCCTGATAATTTTATCTGGTTGACCTTTTTCAATCTTTCAAGATAGAGGATATCCTTGCGTTTTAACGACGGATACTCTTTGAGCAATTTCTCTGTCGTATCTCCATTAGCAAGCATACCAATGACCTGGTGAACAGGAATACGCGTGCCCTTGATGCAAACTTGACCGTGGCAGATCTTTGGATTGATTGAAATACGTTCGTACATATCGCTCCTCCTTTTCGAAAGGAAACACTTTAAACTTTTGATTAATATATTATACCATAAGAACCTTAAAAATCAAGTTTTAAGGGGTGGAAAGAGGACGCCGCTTTTTTGAACGATTACCTACCTTTTATTAATTACATGTGCATTTGTAATTATTTGACCGGGCGCAATAAAAAATCCACTGCCTTGCCCCTCTTCTTTCCCAGTTATATCGTATGCAATAATTTGAACAACACTAGAACTTGAACGTTCAACTATATCAGAAACAGAAAGCTCTCGAGATTCACTGGTAATACTAATAAGCAAAATATTTAAGATAAAAAAACAATATAAGAATTTACTCTTAAACACTTTTTCTCCTCTTTATAGAATTCTGTTCCGTGCCTTCTGTGGTTAATATTTGCTCATAAATTCCCGGCAGGCGTTCCCGACCCTACGGGTGCGGGATTTCGCTTCGCTCAACCTCCTCAGTGCTTACTTATAAATTCTCTACAAGCATCCTCTGGCGATAGGTTGAGATAGATTTCGGTTGTTGCCAGGTGGTCGTGACCCAGAAGTTGCTGCAGGGTCCGGGTTGAGATATTTCTAGGACCCGTGCCTATGTTTTCGCTAAGAGAAAACCATGCACTTAATACAGCGTAGGCCCTCTCAGTCATGGGGATGATTCGGCGTTTTGATTTTGAGCCGTAAGGGCCACCCTTACCATAGATTATAAGGCGTTTTTCCTGCGGAGTTTCACAAGCGTTGATTAATTTGTTGGCTTCGTCATTGGATAAAGGCTCACGTTTGTTTGGTACATGTCTACTCCACTCCTAATTGCTTTCTAATTATCTTACAGAGGGTATTTTTAATTTCTGAATGTCTGGGGACTGGAGCGCACCTTCCATTTTGGGGATTTGTATAGATGTCGTGTCTTTTCCCGGGGCGTTTTAAATAACAACCCGACCCAGCAAGCAATCTGATTAATTCGTGGCGTTTCATGCGTGGACCGCAACAGGAATTTTATGTGTCTTCTCTCTAATTACAGGCAATACTCCTTGTTCGGCTAACATCATTTGATAGGCGTCCTGTATATTTTCTTTAAGATTTTTAAGTGTCTCACCCTGGCTGAATACCCCGGGTACTTCCTTTAACCTACCGACAAACCAGCCGTCATCTTCCCAGTACTCTAAAGTAAATTTTATAGACATTTATACCCCCTTCTTTCGTATTTTTAAACAAAAGGCGAAAAGAATTATTACTCCCCCGGAATCAATTTTGAGAGGACGCTGGCGCGCAAATAGTCAAAGTCAATGGGTTTTTTGATAAAGTCATAGGCACCGAGGCGAAGTGCCTCCTGTGCTAAATCCATATCCTCGTAAGCACTCATTATTGCAACAGGGACCTTCTCGTCATATTTTCTAATTTCCCTTAAAACTTCAACGCCATTTATGTCGGGCATTCGGATATCCAGAAGAATAAGGTCATATTTCATTACCTTTATTCTCACTATTGCTTCTTTGCTGGAATTGGCTGTATGAATGTCCCCATAACCTTCTAATTTAAGTAATTTCACAAGTGTATTGCAAACTTCTTTGTCGTCGTCAACTATGAGGATAGGGCCTTTGTTTTTTAGCGGTGAATAACTATGACAGGGATAAACATCCTCGGGCTCACCTTTATCATTTAAAATTTCTAAAACAGGTAGGTCGCCCTCCTCCTCCCCTAAAAAATAAATTGTCAAGCGGGATTTACCAAAAGTAGGCTCACTTACTCGCCGACGGAAAAATTCCAAAACAGGGGGTATTAGACCCTTGACCCCCTAAAAATAATTGATTGTGGGGTGTCTGTGAGGGTCGGATCCTCTATACTATCCTAAAAACATGTGAATTTTTAAAAAATTCACAGAAGCAAACATACATTCCCGACGAGAAACTAGTTCCCCCTATGGATACTAATTTGCCTATTGTTTCTCATGCCACTTTTCGTAATTCTCGCCTTACTTGGTCTGAAAGAAATATTTTAATCAAAGATTGATAGGGAACGTCTTTAGAATTTGCCAGCTCTTTTATCCTTGATAGTAAATACCCGGGCATTCTTAAAGAGATAGCTTCGGTCGTGGGTTTCAGATTAGGAAAAATAACGGGTTCGGCTTTACTTAGGTCAAAGTAGTCAGTTGAAT
>MNUO01000028.1 GCA_001871015.1 Candidatus Desantisbacteria bacterium CG1_02_38_46 | reverse complement strand
TCGTTACGTGCGTAATTGGAACCATCCGGTATCCGGCATAAACTCCTATTGCTTCTTTTCTGGGTATGATATAATTTTTTGCCTTTTTCTCAAATTCATCAATCCTGAAATCTGCTATGTGAGAAGCAAGTACAGTCCCATTTTCTGCGGAGACGAGACGACAGTTTATCCTGTAATTTTCGCCGATTTTATCAACTGTTCCCGTAACGATAAGTTTTGCCCCAACCAGCTCTCCGACTTTCAAAGCGGAATCTGCTGTCAATCCTGTCAGGGATAACTTCTGCTCGCCGAGCACCTTTTCAATCTGGCTGCGCTCAAGGACAGTAAAGGTCTTCTTATTGACAATACTGCTTGTAAGTAACTCTGAAACGCCGAATCCGATATTGCGCTGTTGCAGGTCGGTCATTCTGCTGGTAAACGGAATTATCGCGATTGTCGGCTGAGTCTCCGGGAAACTCTGCCTGCAAATCCTGTCAAATTTCTCTGCAATGAGCGTGCATTCCCTTTCAATGTAATCAGCAAAAACATTGCTTGCCACAAGAATAAACGCAATAACCAGGACTATTACGAACTGTTTTTTTCGTATCATTTTCCCTCAGAAATAAAATGCGGTGAAGATGGTTATCATTAAAGGATCAATGGTGTACATTGGGTAAGTGATGCCATTTCTTGTTGTCGCCGTAAATTCTTTTGTAACAGGAAGATAATCAACAGAAAGGTTGATGCCAGTCCTTTTCCTGAAACGCCATTCAATTGCACCTCTTACCAGCGGAATTATACCAAAAAAATTCGGGCTGCTGTTAAAGCTGCTGGGAGACACGTCAATATTACAACCAACGAAGTAGAACATCCCTCCCCCAAGATAAGTATAGAACGGACCGAATTTCTTTACCCAGTTAACAGTCAAGTTGCCCTCGCAACCAAAATGGCCTGCGGATTGCCTGTTGTACCACTCGTTGTCAACATATTCGTCTACGCCGTGCGTGTTAGACGAAATCGGATTTGGACTATGCTGAAACTCAATCAGGATACTCTTAATAGGAAAATAGCGAATACCAAAAACGAAGAAATAAGCGCTCCTGAAATCAGAACCGTTTACCCATTTTATTGGCTTTCCACCTGATGTTCGCCCTGAATCGATAGGTCCCCATACTTTTGGTGTCAAACCCATATACCTGACACTATAACATAACCCCCAATTCTCGGGAAGGTCTATGTAAGCACTGGCTTCCTTTTCTATTTCCTTTGATGATGGAGACATTGATTCAGCTGAAAGGATTTTTCCGGTCTCAGTCGTAACCAGTCGGGCATTTATGGAATAATTATTGCCTATTCTGGATACGCTGCCCAACAGGAGTATGTCAGCGTTAATTAATTGCCCTACCTTGATAGCAGAATTGTCGCTTATGACCCCGCTCATACTGAGTTTCTGCTCAGACAGCATCTCTTCCAGCTTACTGCGTTCCACTATCTGGAATTCTTTCAGATGCTTCTGTACCAAAAGGTCTGTAATTACCTCGGCGACTCCGAACCCTATTTTTTTCTCAATAAGTGACAGCTCTTCTGTCTGGAAAGGAATTATTGCCAGCACCGGAAAGGGTTTTGACTCCGGCTGCGACTGATAGGATTTAACCAGGCGGGCAACGAAATCGTCTAAAGCAATTGTCTGCAGAGATTTTATCCTCTCTTCCTCAATGGTCTTTTCGTCTTTAAGAATCTGCTCCACTGTATCCTTTGCGAGGGAAAGTTCTCCCAATCCCTCGGCATCAATAATAAAATGGGTATCGGTTTCTTTCTTTAGCTTTCCCTTGATTTGGGTGCCGTTTTTGAGAATATAAACTTCGGCAAATCCGCAAACCAAAAAGATAAAAATAAAAACAATAGTAAATAATCCTGTAACGATAAATCTGCCGGGAAGATTATTTTTGCTCATTTTTGGTCCTCTTTGTCAGCGCGTCATGAACTGCCTCTTTACTTACCACAACATATCATATCAGATATTTAATAAATGTCAAGAAAATGCATTAAATCATAAATCATTTATTAGACAAAACCAAATTTATACTCTTCCAATAGCGTAATAAAGGATGGACTTCTTTTGACCTACCGCTTATAAGTTTTATAACTGTATAAGAAACAATTCCAAATACAAGGCCGTGGGCAATATTGTAAGTCAGGGGTATCATTATGATGGTCAGAAATGCCGGCAATCCCTCGGTTATATCCTTAAAACCAATTTTTAAAATGGGTTCCAGCATAAATAATCCAACGAGGATTAATGCAGGAGCAGTTGCAACAGGTGGTATCAATCCGGCAAATGGAGTAAAGAATAATCCAAGTAAAAAACAAAAACCGACTACAACCGCAGTCAATCCAGTTTTTCCTCCTTCAGCTATACCTGCGGCACTTTCAATGTAAGTCGTCACTGTAGTAGTACCACATACTGCGCCAATAACTGTGCCTGTAGCATCTGTAACAAGCACTCTATCTGCTTTTGGAAAACTTCCTTTTTCATCAATGATATTCAATTTTGCGGCTAATCCTGAGATACTACCAACAGTATCAAATATGTCCATAAATGCAAAAGTAAAGATTACAGGAAGAAGACTCCATTTGAAAGCACTGAGGATATCCATCTGGAAAAGTGTTTGTTTAAAAACACCTATTGATGGAATTTTTACTATATCCGATAATACCCGGGGCATTCTGGTCACTGTTATTCCAGCAGAAGATGTAACGAACATTCCGGCAACAGTAGTCGCAATTATCCCCCACAATAAAGCTCCTTTTACCTTTCTTTCAACTAACAATGCTGTAAATAGCAATCCTGCAATAGCCAGAAGGACCGCAGGAGATTTTATATTACCAAGGGCAACTTTCACTCCAGGGTCAGCAACAATAATATTTGCCTCAGTTAAACCAATAAATGCTATAAAAATACCGATTCCCACACTCGCTGCCAGTTTTATGCTCATAGGAATCCCGCTGATAATTTTGTCACGAAAACACAACCAAGTCCCACCTGCCAGGGAATCTGCATAGTTCCACAGACTGTAAAAGCAAAAAAGGCATTATAGCCCATTCCGGCAGCTAAAGCAAATGGTAAATTCGCATAAAGACCGAGCATTATGGTGGTAATTGCTGCAGAGAGAACAGTAGCTATAAGTGCGGCTTCAAAATTTAACCACCCTTGCTCAGAAGATTGGGATTGACAAAAATAATATAAGCCATGGTCATAAAAGTAACCACGCCTGCAATTATTTCAGCCCTGGTATCTGTCTTTCTTTTCTTTAATTCAAAATATCTTTCTAAAAAAGTTTCTTTTAACTTGCACCTCTTTTCATGTAATAAAAAGGTTTGCAGAAGAAAAAATGGCATCAGTAGTCAGGTTCACCCCTAACCTTTTTAAACCCGCTTCGTCACCGGGGGTGGGAATGTGCGTCATATGCACTTCACAACCACTTAATTTTCTCAGCTCCCTGATAGCAACTTCTGAAGTGTGATTTGTGGCAGCACTTATTGACAGAGCGGTCAGGGTTTCGTCCAGACTCAGACTCTCGGATTCTGCACCGAGAATATCCTCTTTCAGTTTTGCAATATAGTTTACTAGATTCGGAGAGAAAAGCAATATTTCATCAGGAATGTTGGCGAGCGTCTTTATCGTATTTATTATAAGACTTGAGGCTGCATGCATCAGTGGTGAATTTTTCCCAGTGACAATGCGACCATCCGGTAATTCAATAGCGGCACCGCAGAAGATTCCTTTATTACCTTTACCTTTTAACTCTGCCTCTTCTGCAGCTTTGCGGGCGGGTGTTACAACACAGCGGTCTTCAGGCTTCAGGTTCAGTTCCTCCATCAAACCCTTTACTCTTTCTACTGTTTTTTCATTCTCAATTCCCTGCATATATTCACAATTATAGCGGAAATATCGTCTTATTACTTCCTGTTTAGATGCTTCCTTTACCACTTCATCGTCCACGATTCCAAATCCTGCCCGGTTTACCCCCATGTCTGTCGGAGATTTATAGACAGGCAGGTTGCTTTCTTCGCCTATAATTTTCTTCAGAATCCTTACTAATAAAGGAAACCCCTCTACATCTCTGTTATAATTAACTACAGTTTCTTTATAAGCACTCAGGTGAAAAGGGTCCACAAGGTTGAAATCCTGGATGTCTGCAGTAGCAGCCTCATATGCCTTGTTAACAGGGTGATTCAGCGGTAAGTTCCATATTGGAAAAGTTTCAAATTTCGCATAACCTGAATTAATATCTCTTTTGTGGTCATGATATAACTGTGAAAAGCAGGTTGCCATTTTGCCACTTCCAGGTCCTGGACCAGTAACAATTACTATGGGTTTTTTTGTCTCTATATACTCATTCTTCCCGAATCCCTCCTTGCTAACTGCCAGTTCGATATCTGCCGGATAACCCTTAATAATGCCGTGCGTATATACTTTTATTCCCCTTCGCTTAAGTTTATTTTTGAATATAGCAGCTGCGGGTTGGGAATTGAATCGCGTTATTAATACTGCAAGGGCATCTAAACCCCTTTTTCTCAAGTCGTCTATCAGTTTAAGCGTAGCAATATCATAGGTTATGCCAAAATCCCCCCTTATTCTTCCTTTTTCGATATCCCCTGCATATATGCATAAAATTATATCTATTTTATCCTTCAATTCCTGCAGCAATCTTATTTTTACATTGGGGTCATATCCAGGCAAAACTCTTGCGGCATGATAATCAAAACATAACTTACCGCCAAATTCAAGATATAGTTTATTGTCAAATTTTTTCACACGGTCTAAAATTGCTGCAGTTTGCTGCTTCAAATATTTTTCATTGTCAAACCCTATCTTCATTTTGACCATTATCCTCATTCTGTTTGAGTTTCTCCATAAACTCATTGAGGCTCATACTGCCGAGGTCTCCATCAATTCTAGAGCGCACTGAAATCTTATTTTCTTTAATTTCTCTGTCGCCAACAATCAACATATACGGAATTTTTTCCATCTGTGCCTGGCGGATTTTTGCCTGCAAAGTCTGGTTTCCCTCATCAACCTCAACTCTCAACTCTTTTTCAAACAGAACACTTTTTACTTTCCGGGCATATTCATTATGCCGGTCAGCAATTGGGATTAATTTCACCTGGATTGGTGCCAACCACAATGGAAAAGCACCGTTATAAAACTCTATCAGGATAGCCATAAAGCGTTCAAGCGAACCAAGTATTGCCCGATGTATCATAATTGGTTCATGCTCTTTGCCATCTTCGCCAACATATGAAAGTTTAAACGCAGCAGGAAGATTGAAATCAACCTGAATTGTTGTGCACTGCCATTCCCTGTTCAGCGCGTCTTTTATCTTTATGTCAATTTTAGGTCCATAAAAAACACCTTCACCAGGGTCAATTTCATATACAAGCCCATTCTTTTCCAGAGCAGATTTAAGCGATTGAGTTGCTTTTTCCCAGTTCTCCAGCATGCCCACATATTTCTGGGGACGGGTGCTCAGACAAACTACATAATTAGCAAAACCAAATCTTTTCAACAGGGATGTGGTCAGCTTAAGAACACCGGATATTTCATCCTGAATCTGTTCCACCCGGCAAAAGATGTGTGCATCGTCCTGCGTGAACCCGCGAACTCGCAAAAGACCATGGAGAACTCCGGGTTTCTCATAGCGATATACTGTGCCTAATTCTGCCCATCTTAACGGAAGATTGCGGTAGCTGCGGGTCTTTGTTTTGTAAACCATAATATGTCCAGGGCAATTCATCGGTTTAAGCGTATAACTTTGATTTTCCAGTTGCATTGGAGGATACATATACTCGGAGTAAAAATTCAGGTGTCCGCTTGTTTTCCAAATGTCTGTTCTTGCAATGTGAGGAGAATAGATAAGTTCGTAGCCATTTTTCAGGTGAGTTTCAATCCAGAAATTTTCAATAATCCTGCGTATTGTTGCACCTTTTGGATGCCAGTAGATTAATCCCGGACCAGCTTCCTCCTGATGGACGCTGAACAAATCTAATTCCTTACCTAATTTACGATGGTCCCTCTTTTTAATTTCCTCCAACAGGGTGAGATATTCGCCAAGTTCCTTCTGAGTAAAAAAAGCAGTCCCGTATATGCGCTGCAGCATTGGATTTTTTTCAGAACCTCGCCAGTATGCTCCAGCAATACTTAAAAGTTTAAATGCCTTTAGCTCTCCAGTAGAGGAAATATGGGGTCCCCTGCATAAATCAATGAA
>MNUO01000082.1 GCA_001871015.1 Candidatus Desantisbacteria bacterium CG1_02_38_46 | reverse complement strand
AGCGCAATCTCTCTGCTTTTGTTTTGCCATAAAGGCCATACCTTTCTTCTTCCTGGGAATGTTTTTCATCTCTGAAAATAAATTTCGGATCGTTTTCAAAAACTTCTTCAATCTCTCTATTTGTGACATTATGTTTGATTAAGTTTTTATCAATGTTGCCTTTATCCCACTCAAAGAAAATTAGTTTAGATACTATTTTCATAAATATAGTATATCAAAAAAACATACATTTGTCAAGTGAAATGAATTTTAAAGTGAAATTAGAAAATTTTTGCCGAAGTAGGCTTTTGTAAGAGAAGGTATGAAAAATTCCCTTGGAGAAATTATTTTAATTCCTTGATAAGTTTTTAACTCTAAAATATCTGTATCGCCAGTTACCACCAGGTCCATCTCGTTAAATAGAGCATCAGCAAGTATTTGGTCGTCAGAACCATCACGACAGACATGGTGAACTACTGGGGCAGTCTCTGCCATATTAAAATACTTTTTAATGAGTGTGGTAAATCCTTTTATCAGGAATTCAGGAATATTAAATTTATTCTTGAGTACATTTTGTAGTTCAGTAATTATAAAATCTGTATAGTAAACTTGATGAATAATTGAAGCAATTGAAATAACTTCTCGGCAGGTACCCCTGTTTAAAAACCCTGCCACTAAAACATTTGTGTCAAATAAAATTTTCAAGACACCTTCCTGAATATTTCTTCGTCGGTTAATTTTAATCCCCTTTTCTCCATTTCAGTTAGTGCTCTCTGTTGCAATTGTCTAAATTCAGTTATAAAAAAATATCCGTTTAATGCTTTTCTGACTAGCTCGCTTAAGGGAATGTTTTCTTTTTTTCCTTCTTGTTTGACTTTTTTAAACAATTTTTCCGGTAAACTTATTGACATTGCACTTCTCATGTTATCACCCCCTTGTAATATATCTGTAATATTATTATACTATATTTTAAAATTTTGTCAAGGAAAAAACCCAACTTTTACACCCTGAGACGCAGACCCCTGCAGTTTTCTTTGAAAACTAACGCAGGGGTCAATGAAGGTGTGCGGAAAATGGGCTAGTAAAATTCTCCTCTTTTCCTAACGGTGAGCATAAACACTATTTTTTCTTTTTCGTCAATGGAATAAAAAAAGCGCCAGTCTCCAATGCGATATCTCCATACTTCATTATACTTACCGTGGAGTTTTTTTATGTTAAGGCCATAACGAGGCTCTTTCTTTAATTGAGGATAGACATATTCGGCAATCTTGAGTTTAATCTTTTCCTTGCGCCCCTTAAAGTCTTGATGCTCTAACTTTTCAAGGAATTGGCTGGTGGAAAATTATAAGAACACGGCTCTCAATGTGATAGATAGAGGCATAACCAATAATTTCTGGACTCCTTTCGTTCCCGTCGTGGAAAATCAGAAACAGAAAGTATTAAACCCTTGACCCCCTTAAAAAAATGCGCTGGCGCAATAATTTCATAAATCTGTCATTATCAAGTTCCACACATACATCCGCATTTGGTCTACCATCTTTTTTGATGTATGTCTGCCCCAACCTATTTTTGTCCTCGGTCTGCACATCTATAGATAATCTTTTTGTCTTTACAATATTTCTATCGATAGCAGTTGCTACGGCCAGCGGGTCGTGCAGAAAACAACCCTTCATCCTGCGATATTTTTTGTGAAAACCTATGTAATGCCTGCAAATTTTATCTATGAACTTAAACCGAGGAACAGAGGTATCCAGCAATTTTAGCTCATTCTCAGTTAAAAGAGTCTGATGAGTTACATCAAGCCCTACCATTGTGATGGGGATTTTGCAATGCAATACAATTTTTGCTGCTTCAGGGTCAGAGTATATATTAAATTCAGCAAATTGAGTGACATTGCCTGGAACAGTCACTGCTCCACCCATTAAAATAATCTCTTTTAAACTATTAATTACTCCGGGATTGGCGAGAATCAATTTAGCAAGAGTAGTAAGTGGGCCGAGGCAAATCAGAAAGATATCTCTCGATTTCTTAAAAATATCATTCAATTCTTCATCTGCTGGCTTTAGAGAAGGCGGAGGTAAGTTTAAATTACCCAGTCCATTCAGTCCATGAATCCTGTAGTCTTTTTTCAAAAGTGGTCTTCTAATTGGATGTCCTGCTCCCTGAATTACAAAAGGAATGTCCGAAGGTGCTACAACTTCAAGGATATTAAGAACATTCCGAACTGCTTGTTGAATACGAACATTTCCATAAGTAGCCACTATCGCTTTTATATTGAGTTCGGGTGAGTTAAGAGCAAAGAATAGGGCTAAAGCATCATCTATTCCGGGGTCAGTATCAATTATTACATTCATTGAGGCGTACCTTGACTAATTCGCTTACAACTTTGCCATCTGTCTTTCCTTTAACCCTTGGCATCAATATCCCCATTACTTTCCCCATGTCCCGCGGACCAGCTGCACCAACCTCTTTAATAACCTCGTCAATAATTTGCTTTAATTCTTCCTGGGATAACTGGGCAGGCAGATAACCCTCCAATATCACAATCTCTTCATTTGTTTGTTTTATCAAATCCTGGCGAGAAGCTCGTTCAAGAGCGGGAAAAATTTCTCTGCGCTGATTAATTTCCCTCTGAACAGTTTCAATTATCTCTTCATCTGTCAGGGGTGATTTTTTATGTATCTGGCGATTTTTTATTTGACTGCGCAAAAATCTAATTGTGGAAAGCCTTATCTCTTCCCTGTTTCTCAAAGCCTCTTTCATATCCTGTTCCAACTTTTCATAGAGGCTCATCTGCTACTCCCACTTGCTCTACGGGAAAATCTGGAAAACATCCTCATTTTCATTTTCATTCTGCGAATGCGTTTTTCTGACTCTTGAGATAATCTTTTTCTTTTCTCGCTTGGTTTTTCATAATGTTCCCTCTTCTTTATTTCTGTAAGGACGCCTTCACGTTCACACTCCCTTTTAAATCTGCGAAGAGCACTATCAATTGATTCACCTTTCCTTATTTTTACATCTGTCACACCTGATCCCCTCCTTTCATAGGGCCAGGTCGACCTGACCCCTTAATTATTTTCATAAAAGAATTAATGTTAAGACTTGCTCCTCCGACAAGAACACCGTCAACTTCCTCTTCCTTCATTAAACCATCTATATTCTCGGGATTAACACTTCCACCATATTGTATCCTGATTGTGCTACTAATTTCCTCATCATAAAGTTTTTTTAGAATCGAACGAATAAATTTGTGAACCTCATTTGCATCGGATGGACTCGCAGTCTTTCCTGTACCAATAGCCCACACAGGTTCATATGCAATAATCAGGTTTTTAATCTCCTCTTTTGTTAATCCATCCAATCCTTTCTTTACCTGTCTTTCTACTACATCCAGCGTATTTCCAGATTCCCTCTCCTGTAGTTTTTCTCCCAGACACATAATAGGAATTAAATTGAAAGAAATCGCAGACTTGACCTTTCTATGGACATCCTCATCTGTTTCCTTAAAGTATTCTCTCCTTTCAGAATGTCCAACTATTACATAATGGCACCCTATATCGCGTAGCATAACAGGTGATATTTCGCCGGTAAATGCACCGCTTTTCTCCCAGTACATATTTTGTGCCCCAAGTTTCAGGTTTGTATCCTTTAAAACTTCCGCAACAGTTGCTAACGAAATAAAGGGAGGGCATATGACAATTTCGACATTAAAAATATCCATTGCGAGGTCCTTTAAATCCTTCACAAAATCTACTGATTCAGATATGGCCTTATTCATCTTCCAGTTTGCAGCAATAATTGGTTTACGCATTTACAACCTCCTATTAAAGGTGTCAGGTCTTGACAAATGACAAATGACGAACACTCTTTACAGATTATATTTATATTCCACTTACTATTTGTCATTTGTCAAGACCTGACACCTAGAGCGGCAATACCTGGCAATGTAATTCCCTCCAGGAACTCCAGACTTGCTCCACCTCCGGTAGAAACATGGAAAATTTTATCTGTTACACCTGCTTTTGCGAGCGCAGATATTGAATCTCCTCCTCCAACAATTGTTTTTGCACTTGACTCTGCTAAAAACCTGGCTATTTCAACAGTCCCTGTAGCAAAGGCATCAATTTCAAAAACTCCCATCGGGCCATTCCATAAAACCATTCCTGCCTTCGAAATAATCTGTTTATATTCTATAAGTGTTCTGGGCCCAATATCAACACCAATTAATCCCTTTGGGATACTCCTCTCCTTAGTAATCTCGGTTTGCGCTCCCATCGAAACTTCTCTGGCAACAATATGGTCAAGAGGGAGGTGAATCTTGCCTTCGGCATCGCCAAGGAATATATCCTTTGCCAGACCAATTTTATCATTCTCAACCAATGAATTACCAGTTTCTTCACCTATTGCTTTAAGAAAAGTATATGCCATCGCCCCACCAATAAGAAGAAAGGACACTTTAGGTAAAAGATTCTCAATTACTCCTATTTTTGTTGAAACTTTGGCTCCTCCTAATATAGCAACAAATGGTTTATCTGGATTTTCAAGCACCTTGCTCAATACATCAATTTCTTTTTTGAGCAAAAATCCTGCCGCGCTTTTTAAATATCTTGTTACCCCCACGGTTGAAGCATGTGCTCTGTGTGCCGTACCAAAAGCATCATTTACATAGACATCGCCCAAATTTGCAAGATTTTTTGAAAATTTTTCATCATTGTTTTCTTCTTCGGGATGGAATCGTAAATTTTCAAGCAGAACAACATCTCCATTCTTCATTGCAGAAGTTGTTTTTTCGACTTCGTCTCCAATGCAATCATTTGTCTTTAAAACTTTTTTCCCCAAAAGTTCACTCAGCCTCGTCGCAACAGGTTTAAGACTCATAGAATCCACAATTTTTCCATCAGGTCTGCCCAGATGGGACATCAGAATTACTTTTGCACCTTTTTCTATACAGTATTTGATAGTTTGCAGACTCGCCACAATACGAGTATCATCAGTGATGTTGCCCTGTTTATCCATCGGCACATTGAAATCCACACGCATTAATACCTTTTTTCCTGCCAAATCTAAATTCTCTACACTTAACTTAGCCATAAAACCTCCCGGTCGACAATAAGATTGCTTCACTTATTTATTATTAATATATTTAATCAAATCAATGACGCGGGAGGAATATCCCCATTCATTGTCATACCAGGCAAGAACTTTTACCATAGTCCCATTAAGGACACGGGTGGAAATTGCATCCACAATTGCAGATTTTGAGTTTCCATTGAAATCCCGTGATACAAGTGGTACTTCACAATATTCGAGATATTTGCTTAATTTGCCTTCACTTGCTTTTTTAAAAGCCACGTTCACTTCCTCTGTGGTTGTTGACTTTTTCACTTCAGCCACCAAATCTACAAGAGAAACATTCGGTGTTGGAACCCTTATTGCCATTCCATCCATCTTGCCTTTCAATTCAGGAAGGACAAGTCCTATAGCTTTTGCTGCACCGGTCTTGGTTGGAATCATTGAGAGTCCTGCAGCACGGGCACGCCTCAAATCTTTATGCGGAAAATCAAGAATCACCTGGTCATTGGTATAAGAGTGAATAGTAGTCATCAAGCCTCTTTCAATTCCAAATTCATCCATCAAAACCTTGGCAATCGGTGCCAAACAATTGGTTGTGCAGGATGCGTTGGAAATAACATGATGATTTGCAGGGTCATATTTATCCTCATTGACCCCCATCACAATAGTGATATCTTCATTCTCTGCGGGAGCGGAAATAATAACTTTTTCTGCCCCACCTTGAATATGAGCAACTGCTTTTTCCTTTGCAGTGAATCTTCCGGTTGCTTCCACAACAATTTTTATTCCCATATCTTTCCAGGGTAATTGTGCAGGGTCTTTCTGCGCCAGGACCTTTATCTCTTTACCATCAATCACAATTGCATCATCTTTTGCCTCTACCTTTCCAGGAAAGATTCCAAATGTTGAATCATACTTAAGCAGATGCGCTAATGTTTTTGAATCAGTTAAATCATTGACCGCCACAAAGTCAAGTTCCCCTGATTTATCCAGCAATCCTGCTTTTAACACAAGCCTTCCAATTCTTCCAAACCCATTAATCCCCACCTTAATCATTTGTCCCCCCTCACTTTGTTTTTATATCTTCAAGAAAAATCAGACCTGAAGGTCTGAGTTACGTAACTCAGGACTTTAGTCCTGACCTGCCGTAACTCAGGACTTTAGTCCTGACCTGCCGTA
>MNUO01000068.1 GCA_001871015.1 Candidatus Desantisbacteria bacterium CG1_02_38_46 | reverse complement strand
GTTTTTTTAGAACTTCCTGAGGAGTTTTGCCAGGCCGAAACCCTGGAACCTTTGCGTGATTCTTAAGGTAGTCATAGATTTCGCCCTTTTCCTTTACAACTTCTTCTGCAGGTACTTCTATTTCAAAGCAAACTCTGCTTTTATCCAATTGCTTAAAATTTATTTTCATCTGTAGTCCTCAATACTCATGCTGGGGAGACAGGATTCGAACCTGTGAATGCCAGCTCCAAAAGCTGGTGCCTTACCACTTGGCTACTCCCCACTATTAAATATCCTATACTCCCTCAGCGGCAGATTTATCTTTAGGAGATGGCCCCTCCTTTAATTTCTCATTGTACGCCTCAATTATTTTCTTTTCGAGATTTTGCCTCATCTCTGAATTGATAGGATGCGCTACGTCTCTCCTCGTCCCATCCGGCAACTTGCGCGATGGCATAGCAACAAACAACCCCCTGTCTCCACTTACCACTCTCAAACCCCGCACCACAAAGGAATTGTCAAAAGTAACAGTCGCAAAAGCTTTTAACTTATCCTCGGGTTTACCTGTGTTATCCCGCAAAAAAATACGCACCTCAGTAATCTCCATATCTACCTCCAGCTTCCTCCTATTGTTTTAGCAAGATAAACCTTCTCCTTCGTTGTACTTCTAATCCTCTCCAATCCTCGATAAGCATCCCTCCTTCCTTCAACAATTCCAAATACCACCGGACCGCTTCCTGTCATCAAAGTTCCGATGGCTCCGGCGTCTGCCAATTTACATTTTGTGTTTTCTAAGAAATTGGGATATTCTTTATTTATTAATTCCTCAAATCTATTAAATAAAAAACCTGCAATTTTTTTTATACTTCTTTTTTTGATGGCATTTAACATAATTTTAGCATAAGAATGATTTTTTGTCAATAATAAACTATTATCAATGTTATCATAAGCCCACTTTGTAGAAATGGGGAATCCAGGATCAATTAATAGTACCCAGAATGAAGGATGTGGTGAAACCTTGCGAACTCTTTCGCCCCGTCCAGTAGCATATGCCATTCCACCATCAATGAAAAAGGGCACATCCATTCCAATTTTTAAAGCCATCATCTTTAAATTATCCCTTGTGAAACCAACCTTCCACAGTTTATTCAGTCCTAACAGGACACTTGCTGCATTGCTGGAGCCTCCGCCAAGTCCTGAACCTACAGGGATATTTTTCTCAAGGTATACCTCAACTCCTTTTTTTATCCCGGATGATTTCAGAAATAACAACGCTGCTTTATAAGCAAGATTTTCTGAAGGTTTAATGTATGTTGTAGTGGCAGAGTTTATTCTGCTTGTAGTGGCAGAGTTTATTCTGCTTGTAGTGGCAGAGTTTACTCTGCTTGTAGTGGCAGAGTTTATTCTGCTTGTAGTGGCAGAGTTTATTCTGCTTGTAGTGGCAGAGTTTATTCTGCTTGTAGTGGCAGAGTTTACTCTGCAAATAGTGGTTGGAGCCTTGCATAAGTGAAGTTTTACGCCATTTTTTATCTCCCGTAAGGTTATCATATCGCAAAGCGAAATAGACTGGAAGATAGTGCGGATTTCATGGTAACAGTCTTCTCTCTTCCCGAGTACTTCCAGTACCAGATTTATTTTAGCCGGTGCCTCCAATTTTATCTGTGCCATCTTTCTCACCAATCATCCAACTAACTGCTTCTTTAATTCCTCAATTCTCTTTACAGGTGTAGGGTCCACCCCATTTAATAAAGCAAGATATACGCTTACAAAATCACCAATGTATATCGCTGAGAAAATCCGCGCCAGAAAAGACTCACCTTTTGACCACACATGCTCTACAGAAAACGCAATGTCCTTTATTAAACCTTCTGTTATCTCAAATCTCTTTTTCACCTGAGGATTTTCGCCCTTATCTCTTATGTATATCACAACAAAATTCTTGAGAATTTCAGCAGGTTTTTCCCACCCAACAATCTCATTATGATTCAGCTCAGGAAAAACATTAAAGATACCAAATGATTTACTGTTTTCGTTAAACTGATCTTTCCAGCGAAGTGCAACTACATCTGTGAGGTCCTGGCTTGCATAAATCACGGGAATTTTGCCTTGTAACTGCACTGCCATTTTCTTTGCTGGATTTTTATCAAGTGGAACCTGCCTGTTCAGTTCACTGCGAATCGATTTAAGCACTTCGACCATCTCCTTAAACTCGCCTGACCTGTCTTTTATTAGTCCTAATTTTTCCAGTATTCCGACTATTCCTGAAAATTGTAATCCTGTGCTTGCCCTTGGAGGAAGTCCTCCGGGAATAATCAGAACCGACACACCATCTGCCTTGCACAACTCATTCATCTTTCCACCGGATGTCAACCCCACTATTTTTGCACCCTTTGATTTTCCATCTTTGTAAGCAGAGAGCGTCTCTTCAGTATTTCCTGAATAACTTACTGCAAGAAGCAACGTGTTTTTCCCAACAAATGCTGGAAGATTATAATGTCTGTTAACCACCACAGGAATGTTCAAATCGCCAAGAAGATAAGTCCTGAGCAAATCCCCGCCAATTGCTGAACCACCCAATCCCGTAACTACAATTTTATCAGGTTTAATATTGCCGATACAGGCAGGGTAAATATCAAAATTCGAAACTATTTTCCTGCCCTCTTCAAATTGTTCTGGTAAGCCCTCTACCAACCCAAGCATGTCAGAAGGATCTAACTTTTTAATTGAATTAGCATCATCTAAATTAATCATTTTCCCCTCCCTTCAAGATAAAATTTACAGAGTTTAAAGAGTTAACAAGACATGTTTAAACTTCTTGCAATTTATCCTGAACGAGCCATTTCCAAAGCGGAATAAATTTTACTGATTTGCCGCTTATTACTTCTTCCTTCTCCAGTTCATTATTGATAATCAGCAGGTTATTGCAATTAAGTTTTTTGCTGGCTTTTATAATGCCCTTGATTTCTCTTTCTTTTGTGTCAGAATCAAGAATATCATAGCAAACTTGTATCAATCGGACAATTTCCGTGTTTTTTCTTATGACAAAATCCACCTCATTTTTATTTAACTCGTCTTTCCAATAGTTTATTTCGGTGTCAGAATCTATTCTTCTTTGTAATTCTATGAATACCAGATTTTCGTAAAGACGGCTATAATTATTGGAAAATTTAGTAGAAAGCGATCTGACAAACCCATTATCAATGAAATAATTTTTCCTGGGATACTGAAGGGAATTTTTTATTTTATAAGAAAAAATAAAATTATTGTTTAGAAAAAAGGAATTTTCTATGGAAGAGAGATATTTCTGCAAAGTTGCCTTACCTATTTTATAATTTAGACTTTTAAGTGTATTGTATAATTTACTTATTGAATAAGATGTAGAATTGAGCAAAAGTAAAAGCAAGGCTTTTAAGTTTTCTTCATTTTTAATACCGGACCTCTCTGATATGTCTTTTCTTATTACTGTTTTGTAGTACTCCTGAATAATTTCTCTTTTTTGTGCAGTTTCTGATAGAACAATTTCCGGCAGACCACCCCACATAAGATATTCATTGAGGGCAGAGAGAATTTTTACTTTCTCGTCCTCAAGATATTCAATTTTCTCAAAATCAATGTTTATTTTTTCAAAATTCAAAAATTCTGAAAATGAGAGCGGAGAAATTTTCTCCTCAAGGCTTCTACCTCTTAATTCGGTAGGAATTTCTTTGCTTGACATTTTCGATGAAGAACCAGTAATAAAAATATTTATATTCTTGGGAACGGACAAATTAAGATATTTTTTAAGGTTCTTTTCTCGTTCAATTATTGAAGGAAGTTCTCTCTCTTCCCATTCAAAAAGTAATGTTTTTAAAATCGTATTCATAGTACAATAACCATATAAAATTGTTCTATCAATAGAACAATTAGTCTAATTTTGTATACGCTCTGCATTTTTGTGGAAAAGTCAAGTTTTTATATTATATGGCGGAGGGAGAGGGATTCGAACCCCCGATCCGCCTCAACGGCGGATGATCGCTTTCGAGACGACCCCCTTCAACCACTCGGGCATCCCTCCGCTTGAATGCAAAATAATGCTCTCTACTTTAAAATCACCTCTGACGAAAAAATTGCCAGGTGATGAATCACCATACCTGACACCTATTTTTGCCTCAACCTTTTAAAAAATCTGCCAAGCAAATTCCTGCATTTATTACCCATTAATCCCGATGTGATTTCTAAGCCCTCAGGTAGTTTTGTCACTCTATTTATGAATCCGAATTCAGGTTCTGAGGTTCCGTAAACAAGACGGGAAATTCTTGAAAGCATAATTGCACCAAAACACATAAAGCAGGGTTCAACTGTAACATATAAGCTACAGCCGGTAAGACGCCAGTCACCTAATTTTTTGGTTGCCGAGATAATTGCCATAATTTCTGCATGGGCGACTACACTTTCCCTTCGCTCAACCTGATTATGCCCTCTACCGAGAATTTTTCCATTATGCACAACTACAGCACCGACCGGCACTTCATCTTTTTTATATGCCTTTTTTGCCTCCTTTATTGCCTCCTTCATAAATTTTTTATCTGCACAATTTTCCATTTTGAAATTCTTTTATCACCAGTGTGCGCGCAATCTTATCGTGCCACCCCTGCTTTTTTAAATCCCACGATACCCAGAGATAACCTAACCAGGAGATAAAAAATAAAATTCCGTAAAGAACCTGCTTGACGAGAAACTCCCTTATAATCGCACCTCCAAAACTTATTGGTTTTAAGTCCTCCCTTACAACTTTTATCCCCATTGCCATTTTGCCCAAGGTAGCTCCAAATTTCCAGGTCAATATTACCCAGTAAAGAACCACTATAAGGAAAAATATAGAATTGGATATCAGGAATGGTCGGAATGCTTCCACCATACCACTCAAAAATTGGGGAATGCCCTCTATTGTTTCAATAGCTTTACTCAAATCTGGCGGCGTAATCGTGCCTCCGGGCATTAAGGATTGGAAAGCGAACGATGTCATGGTAATCACCACACCATCCAACAGGAGTGCTGCAAATCTCAACCAGAATCCTGCATATTTTACCTCTTCATTCATTTTATCCCCCTGACATATGCTCTTTATCTATCTTCCAAAGGAAGGGTGCCATATATATTCCAGTGTGGGTTCTGGTATCGACGACACCTCTTTAACCTTCAAGTAATCTGAGATCTTGCCTGACAGAAAATCCCATAACCTCGGACGGAAATAATACTCAACAACCTTAGCTCTTTCAACCCCGCTCAATTTCTTTGCTAATTCAATTGCCTCGTCCTGTGTACCCAATTCATCTACAAGGCCAACCTGTCTTGCCTGCTCACCAGAAAATATCCTTCCGTCAGCAAGAGGAGCCAGTTTAACTACAGAGATATTGCGCCCGGCAGCCACTTTTTCCACGAATCTTTGATGCGCTGCATCAACTAAGTCCTGCAACATCTTCTTCTCATTCCTATCCATTGAACGATATGGAGAGCCAATATCCTTGTATCGCCCGCTCTTTATAACACCCATTTCTATTCCCAATTTCTTCTCAAGCAAACCCTGAAGGTTTATAAAATCCATAATAACGCCTATGTTTCCGGTCAAGGTCAGTGGATGGGCAACTATTTTATGAGCAGCACAAGCCACATAATAGCCACCAGATGCAGCCATTTTGTCAAGAAGCGAAATAATTATTTTTTTCTTTCCGAGTTCTCGAATTTTTGTATAGAGAATGTCTGCATCGATAACAGGACCGCCGGGAGAGTTAATGTTCAGAATAATAGCCTTCACATATTCGTCCTTCTCTGCCTGTTTTAGTTGATTTATCAATTCATCCACCATTCCCCTGCGGTATGAAAAACCCCATCTGGCATTGGTAATCTCGCCCTGTACATTCACTATAACAATTTTATCGCTGGCATCCCTGTCTCCTGCAACAAATCTTTGTTTGTATCCTTTTTCCCTGACCTCCCCTTCAAAAATTTCTTTCGGGGTTCTTGGAATATGCACTGGTCCGGTTCTCTGCTTACCCTTCCACATATTTAATCCTACTGCAAAACCAACAATAATGATAATGATTAGCCACGCTATTCTCTTTTTTGTCAATTTTGCCATATCTTCTCCTTTTTTCTCATACATCTGGTAGTCTTATAGCAATTATGCCGCGCGCCTGGGGCGATTCGAACGCCCGACAACCTGCTTCGTAGGCAGGTGCTCTATCCATCTGAGCTACAGGCGCACTATGGCGGAGAGGCCGGGATTCGAACCCGGGAATCCCTGTTAGGGGACTAATCGCTTAGCAGGCGATTGCCTTAAGCCAGCTCGGCCACCTCTCCGAAATTATTTCTTACTCT
>MNUO01000020.1 GCA_001871015.1 Candidatus Desantisbacteria bacterium CG1_02_38_46 | reverse complement strand
CTGCCACTACATAGTCCTGCACAACTTTATTTGCCAATAGTCCACGACAGATTCTTTCTATCTGCTCAAGCGTTATATTCCCAATGATTATGTATTCATAACCTGTTTTTACTGTATTTATTCCCTGAATTCCCAGATCAATCATCCCTTTTTTAACAGTATCAGCAACTGCGTCAGTTACGCCTTTTTTGTACCAGACCTCCACGATCCAGGCATTTTTATTTTTTTTGGGTGGATGATTTACTATTGATGAACGAATTTTGTATTGTTGGACTATGTTGTCAGTAAGCAATTCTTGGCAGAGGAATCTTAATTCTTTTTCTTTAAGATCGCCTTCTATGTGATATAACTGGCTAGTCCTAACTTTTTTTACACCTAAAACACCTAAATCCTCAATATCCTTTTTAACGGTATTTCCAAACGCATCGAAAAATTTTGGTTTATAACTCACTTCAATTAACCACTGCATCTCTTTTTTCCTTTTCTACAAAATTTTTAGGAGATCTTTAGTCTCGGTAAGCCCACTTCTTCTACATATTATAGATTTGTGTTTTTCAATTTCTTCAAGAGCAAATTCAGGAAGGTAAAATTCAAAAAAAGGTAGAAGGAGGATTTTTCTTATTCTCAAGACATCATTTTTGGTTAATTTGCTGTTGGACAGAATTTTGTCTATGGATTCAAGTTTCTTCCCGTATTTCCACATTGCTCGTCTGGCGATCTCAATCCAATCTACTTTAGGATAATGCTTGATAATACTTCGAAGTTCTGAAGGCATTTCTAATTTTATCGTCATAGACATATAACCTCCAAATAAATTCACTTATTTTTATTTAAATTATATCATGAAAAATACTCTATTTGGGTGAAATAGGGCAATGGAGAGGTCGGATTGCCATCGGTCAACAGTAGGTTCTCTGGAAGAGGAAAAACAAAAAACTCAATTCTTTCCATCAACTGATTTCCAAAAGTCCTTCTTTGTAATCTACCACAGTTCTAAAATGAACAAGAAAACTTAATCCTAAAAGCCCATCTACTTCTGCTATTTCCGGAATATCATGGCAAATCACTTCTACATCCTTACGGCATAAATCCCCAACGCATAAATTTTTGATTTTAACAATAGGGGTTTCGATAATTCCATTGGCGGTTATAATCTTCACTCTCCCAAGAATAACTGCAGGGTCATAGCCTATATCTTCCAAAGTTCCCCAGCTCAGAGAGGTGAAACGGGCGCCTGTGTCTAAAATTAGATCTACCTCCCGTGTGGCTTTTGGTCCCTCTACCCTGACTCTTTTGATAATTATTGGTAGTCCTAATTTAATTTTCATTAAACATTATCTCATAACCAGGTTTAATATATCGACCGGTAAAAGTAATATATGCATCTTTTACTTTTTTCGCTCGCAGGTTTTTGTGTAATTCTCTCTTGTCCTTATTATGCGCTATAACTTCTCCTAAAATTTCATCCTCTGAAAGTTCCTTTTTAATAACAAATGCAAGCCATTCATTTTTGAGTTGTTTTTTCGCTTCCTTTAATAAAATTAATTTTCTTGCCATAAACGACCTCCTCGTCGAAGTGCGCTGAACCTACCCGCCAAATTTTCTGGGGCGGATTCCACCCACCAAGATTGGCGGACACGGCGCACCACCACTTTTTAAATATACCACATTTTTGGTTAAAAGTCAAATTTTTCGCATTAAATCCCTTTAAGTCTTACCTTCACGGAAGGAAGCCAAATAATTGAGGCAATATTCATCCTGTCCAAGGAGTGCTTCGCCGGTCAGCAATGTGGACATCATATCTTTATCCAGAGGGTCTATCAAAGCTGCATCCAGACCTGCAGCCAGTGCCATTGCCAGGAATGTGCGATTGATTAATCGGCGCTCTGGCAGCCCAAAAGAAATATTGCTTAAACCCATAATGATTTTTACTGGAAATGCATTTTTAATTGTCCTGATTGTATCAAGTGTAATGAGGCAGTTTTTTATGTTTGTACTTATCGGTTGCACCAGCGGGTCCACATAAAGAGATTCAATTGGTATTCCTTCTTTTTTTACTGCTTCAATTATGCCACTGCATATTTCAAGCCTTTCCTGTGCTGTTTCGGGCATTCCAGATGTACCCAGTGTGAGCGCGACAATCATGGAATTATATTCTTTTACTAATGGTAGGATTCCTTCAAGTCTATCTTTTTGCAGGGTAATTGAGTTGACGAGAGCCTTGCCCTTATGGTTTTTTAAGCCTTTTTCAATTGCTTTTGGGTTCGGGCTATCAATGCACAGAGGAATATCAACTTTTTCCTGCACTGTTTTGACCAGCCATTCAATGTCATCTACTTCTTGCTGGACTCTAACCCCGGCATTTACATCCAGCATTTGTGCACCTGCTTCTACTTGTTTCTTTGCTTCTTCTTGAATGAATTGAACATTTCTTTCCTGAATTGCCTGCAATATAGTTTTTCTGCTCGCATTAATTCTTTCTCCAATAACAAACACTTATTACCCCCTTTTCTCCCACTTCAACAATTCCATAACACTTGACAGGGTGGAGCCTTCTCTTATTTCCTTGCGGACACGATTTTCCCTTTCCAGTACATCCATTGCGCGGTTTGCGATTTCAACTGCTTTTACATAAGGGATGACTACAACGCCATCATCATCACCCACCAGCCAATCGCCAGGGAAAACTTTCACGCCTGCTGCGTTCACAGGCACATTAATTTCTCCAAATCCCTTTGGTTCCCCTGCCTCAGGAGTTATCAACCTTGCAAATGCAGGGAATTTGAGTTTTGTAATTTCTGGAATATCTCTGATTGCGCCGTCAATGACCACACCACTAATTCCTTTCTGAATGGCACTTTCAGTGGCGAGCTCTCCCCAGACTGCTGGGCCAACACCGCCGGCATCTATGACTATTACACTTCCTTTTTTTGCAATGTCAATTGCTTCCACAGGCTTTGCCCAATCGCCCGGATATGTCCTCACAGTTATTGCTTCTCCAATCATTTTGACGCCTTTTACCACAGGATAGATTCCTTTCAAACTTCCACCGCGATGCATAGCATCTGATAAATTTGGTGATGAGACGAGACCAAGAATTTTGCGAATGTCCTTTAATCCCATTCTTTTATAGAGAGTTGTTTTTATTGCCTTCATACTTTCCATTGCTTTTTTAATTTTCCTGGTAGATTCAATGGCATTTTCAGATTTAATTATCGCTCCTCCTGCAATGATAATGTTCGCTCCGGCTTTTATCGCATCCACCACATTCTCACTGTTTATTCCCCCTGCTACTGCTATTGGTAAATTAGTTACTTTTCTTACTTTTCGTATGATTTCAAAAGGCTTTTCACCTAACATCTGAGTATCTATTGGTGTATGCACTCCAATATAATTTGCACCAGATTTTTCTATTTCTCGTGCTCTTTCTCGTGGATTTTCTATTTCCAGAAGGTCAACGAGTATTTCGGCTCCATAATTTTTACCCGCTTCAACGCATTCTCTTATTGTTGTATCCGATGCAGCACCCATTATTTCAACTATATCTGCTCCTGCCTTTGCTGCCATTTCAACTTCCAGCCTTCCTGCATCCATAGTTTTCATATCAGCAACAATTTTGTATTTTGGAAATATTTTTTTGATTTCTCTTATTGCATTCATACCTTCTGCTTTGATAAGGGGAGTTCCGACTTCAAGCCAGTCCACTCCTCCTTTGACTGCTTCCCGGGCAGCTTTTATTGCCCGTGCTAAATCTACAAAATCAAGAGCTACCTGCAGTATTGGTTTCATCTTCTTTTTGTCCATAGCTAAGGAAATTATACCAAAAGTTATCCACAACCTTCAGGACTAAAGTCCTGAGTTACGTAAATCAGACCTTCAGGTCTGATTTTTCTTGGCGGCACATCTCGTTCTCTGACTTTATAGCATAACTGTGAACTATATCAGCGTAATTATTGTTCTGGTTGTTCTTCTGGAATTTCAAAATCTGTTTCCTCTTGCACCGAAGCTTGAGAGGATAAATCCTCATGTGGTACTTCGCCAGGAGATTCAGTTACTTCACTTTTCCTGCCAAGAAATTCGAGGCTATTTGCATAGACCCGTATATTTGTGAAGGTACGTCCATCCTGTCCCTTATTCCTTTTTATATCAAGCCTTCCTTCCACGAGAATTGATTTCCCCTTCAGGAGATATTTATGAAGTGCTTCAGCTCTCTGTCCAAAAATAACAATATCTAAGAACACAGAGCGATTCTCCCTTTTCTTGAGCAATTCATCCCTTACTCCAATACTGAACTCAGCAACAGGTGTTCCCTGTGGAGTAAATTGCAATTCTGCATCTCTGACCAGATTCCCTGATACAATAATCTTATTCACAAACCCTCCTTGTTTAACCACAGAGGTACCGAGACACTGAGGTTGTAACTCAGGACTTTAGTCCTGATATCAAAACTAAAGTTTTGAGTTACAGTCCTGATATCAAAACTAAAGTTTTGAGTTACAGTCCTGATATCAAAACTAAAGTTTTGAGTTACAATTACTCTGTGACTCCGCGGTTTATTTATTCTTTAATGACTTTAACCAGCACTTTCCTTTCCCTGGGTCCGTCAAACTCCGCAAGGAAAATGCCCTGCCAGGTACCTAAGACAATTTTGGCATTTTCAATTAGCAATACCTGATATTGTCCCACGAGGCTCGCCTTAATATGAGCAGGCGAGTTTCCCTCTGCATGCATAAATTCTCTTAGAGCATCGTGGGGCAGGAATTTATTCAGTCCACTTATGATGTCCTTGCAAACTGTTGGGTCAGCATTTTCATTTATTATAAGCCCACAGGTTGTATGAGGTGCATAAACGATGCAGATACCATTTTCTATATTTGCTTCAACAACTATTTTTTCAACAAGGTCTGTAACCTCCACAAGTTCTTCTTTTTTATGGGTGCTTACACTTAGAGTGCTGTACATAAAATCTCCTAAAGAATTTTCTTAAAAACCGTAGGAAAGCGTGCAATATCAGTATGCGGGAGAAAAAGAGAACCTGTGTATTCATTCATATAAGACGGTTCAACGCTGAGTTCAACATAGGTCATCTTTTTTGCAATTTCTCTTATTTTTATCATTGCATCATAAGATAAAAGAGCAAATTTGGCACCTGCCAGCGAAGTATTTCCAACATACTCAAACCTGTCCTGCGGCAGGTCGGGTAGAAGTCCTATCCAGATTGCTTTTTTAATATTCAAATAATTGCCAAAGCCTCCTGCGATATAAATCTTTTCAATCTTTTCCATTTCCATATTTACTTTTTTTACCAGTACCTGCACACCAGTGTAAATTGCACCTTTTGCAAGGATTAGATTTGTAATATCTACCTGCGTAATTACAATATCCTCACCTGTTGCACTTTCGCTTGCTTCAACCAGGATGAATTCTAACCCTTCACTGGATTTTCTTATTCTTTGAGTTTTAATGTCCTCCTTTATTTTACCTGAGCGCTCAATAACTCCTGTTTTAGAAAGTTCAGCCAGACAATCTATATATCCTGAACCACACATACCAATAGGCTTAGTTCCACCTATGGTGAAATATTGGACATCATAATTTTTTGGGTTTATCTCAACTTTCTGGATTGCTCCCTCCATCGCTTTCACTCCTGATTGGACTCCGCTTCCTTCAAACGCTGGGCCTACTGAGGAGGAGCAGCATGCAATCCATTCTCTGTTACCAAGAACTATTTCCCCGTTTGTTCCCAGGTCAATCAGTATGGATATTTTTTCTGTTTCGTCTATACCACTTGCGAACACTCCTGCAGTGATATCACCACCTACATAGCTTGAAACACCCGGCAGACAGGCAAGTAAACCCCTGGGATTAATCTTTATTCCGGTTTCAGATGCCCTGATTACCGGCATAAAATTAGCGATTGGCACATAGGGTTCACGGCGAATATATGTGGGGTCAACCCTGAGTAAAAGATGGGTCATCGTTGTATTTCCAGCGCATGTCACACAAGTGATATCATTCAGATTTATTTCATTTTCATCGACCAGGCTGGATATGAGTTCGTTAACAGTGTCAATGACTAAATGATGGAGTTTTTCAAGGCCTTCAGATTTTTCAGCGTACATTATGCGGGTTATCACATCATCTCCATAAGTTACCTGGCGATTATGAGATGCTTTTGTGCCAAGAGTTTTTCGCGTATTCAGGTCAACAAGATTGGCTGCGATTGTGGTGGTTCCAATATCCAGGGATATGCCGTAATTCCTCTTTGAAGTATCTCCTGGTTCTATGAAGACCACTTCTGTAGTTCCATTTCTCTTTCCTAATGTAACAGTGG
>MNUO01000036.1 GCA_001871015.1 Candidatus Desantisbacteria bacterium CG1_02_38_46 | reverse complement strand
CTTGTTTTGGCCCCCTTGGTTGATCTATTAATCCGCGAACTCCATCAGCCTTGTAGGCATTAATATAATTGTAGATGGATTTAATATGCACTTGAAAGGCATCAGATAATTCTTCCTGTGTAGCAAATCCTAATTCATATAGTTGAACAATAGCCATACGTGAAGCACTCTCATCTTCACTTGCCCAAGTCATAAATGGTTGTTCTCTTAATAACACTTTCTTTTTACCCTCAGATTCTATTACTTCTATTTTCTTTCTTTGTGGTAATCCAGGCAAGGATAACTCTGCATCTTTTCCCATATTAATGCACCCCCTTCAGGACGCATTATACCACAAAATTAAAGAACTGTCTACTAAAAAGTATTATTTTTGAACCTGCAAGAAATTTTTAGAAATTTTCTACTCTAGAAAAATTTTACCTGATTATTTGCTCAGATGTCTGTTTTTGATATCGGGTTTAAATATGGAGCAACCTTTTATGAATCATTGAGGACATTTAAACACAAAATTTTTAAATTGGACGAACATCTTGCCAGATTGGAAAGGTCGTTGCGTTATGTAGGATTGGTATCATTGATAAATAAGACTGAAATGGCAGAAATTATAGAAAAAGTACTGGCCACAAATATTCATCTGACAGAGAAGGATGATGACGTATTTATTTCTGTAGAAGTCACTCCCGGTGTTGGCTTTCCACATCCATTGATGAAACAGAAAGAACAAAAACCCACTGTAATAGTATATACCAGCCCTCTCCCTTATGAGGAATATGCACATTATTATATTATTGGTAAACCTGCAGTTATTGTCAATGTTAGAAATGTGCCTCCACAAACTTTTGATTCAAGGTCCAAAAACCGCAGTCGACTCTACTTTTTTATTGCTAAACGTGAGGCGATGAAAATAGACCCTGATGCATTTGCACTTCTACTTGACCTTGATGGAAATATTACTGAGGGTACTGGAGCAAACTTTTTTATTGTTGCTGACAATACTTTATATACACCCACAACCAGAAACATATTGAATGGAATAACCCGACAAACAGTGATTGAATTAGCCAGAAAGATGAATCTTCCAGTTGTAGAGGCTGATATTAATTTGTACGATGTGTATAATGCCGATGAGGCATTTTTCACAACCACCACTTATTGTATTTTACCGATTTCACGAGTTAACGGTGTCACAATGAATAAAGAAATCCCCGGTCTCTGTACGAGAAGGTTATTGACAGCATGGAGTGAAATGGTTGGTGTGGATATTGTCAAGCAGGCTCAGACATTCATGGAGAAAAGGAAACTGATATGGTAAATGTGTTATTCATTGTCTGTGATGCACTTCGTCCCGACCATTTACGTTGTTATGGTTATTCTAAAGAGACCAGTCCTTTTATTGATAAATTGGCTAAAGAGGGAGTTCTTTTTAAAAACACAATTGCTAACTGCAATCACACCATACCGGGGCTGGTCTCTTTATTTACTGGATTATATCAAACCACACATATGATTGATGGTCCAAAAAACTATCAATATTGGGGAGATTTATGGAAAGGATGGGAAACGCCATTTAATATTCTTGAAGATAAAGGCTATGTGGTTGCTGGTCCTGACCCGGCAATTTATGGACATATCGGTTATCGTGTTGAAGTTAAAGATGTATCCCTGTCTATCGTGGAGAATAAAAATAAGCGCTTTTTCATCTGGTATCGTTCAGAAGTTACGCACCTTCCATATAATCCTGAACCTCCCTATGATAAAATATTTTTGCCCGAAGCTTACAGGATAGAAAAATCAACAGAAAAAAAATTAGAAATAGTAAAAACCAAAATGCTTATTCACAGACCCGGCCTTTTAAGCAGGATGGAAAAAGGTACAAAGGACCCGATAGAAAAACCTGGTTATGAAAGGACATTTGCAGAAGAAGTATTTTTAAAAACAGATAGGCCGGCAATTATTGCTCTTTATGATGGAGAAATAAGATTACTCGATAAAGAGATTGAGAAGTATGTAAAAATACTTGAGGATTTAAACCTTCTGGATAAAACATTGATTGTAATTACTGCAGACCACGGTGAACAGTTATTGGAAAGAGGTGCTTTAGGACACTCTTCCTGTTCCCTGGAGGGCAACCTGTACGATGAGAATATCAAAATTCCTTTAATCATAAGATATCCCCGGATAATCCCACAAGGGAAAATAATTGAAACCCAGGTTTCCCAGATTGATATTATGCCTACCGTGTTTGAATTGTTAGGTCTTCAAGTGCCCGGGCAGACTGAAGGACATTCCCTTATCCCTCTGATTAAAGATGAAAAAATAGATTTTAAAGAGGAATCTTACGCAATGACTCAACCCTGTGGCTGGCAGGTAATAGAGGGCGATGAAAGAATGATTTATTGTATCAGGACATCGGAGTGGAAACTCATTTATTATGAAGACCCAAATAATAAAGAGAGCAATTACTATGAGTTATATAATCTTAAGGATGACACGGAAGAAAAGGAAAATCTCATTCATCAGGAACCAAAAATTGCAAAAGAATTAAAAGAGAAATTGGAACACTGGATTGGTAAGAGATACGAAGGAAAAAAACAATGATATGTTTAACCGGCGATATCCATCACACTTCATTAGAGACGAATGAACAAAGATTTGTAGAATCAGGGGATTCAGAAGTTAAAATAGCCTGCCGATTCCTGAAAATTATTGAAAAATATGGTCTGAAGGTCACATTTTACGTAACCGGAAAAACTTTTGATGAAGAATGGGAGAATCTTAAACTAATTACTGATTCCAATTTGGTAGAGATTGGCGGGCATACCTATGGTGGTTTACCACTGGGAAATTTTTCTAAAATCTTGCATAAAATAATTGGGCGCTGTCCACCTTCGCACAGTCCTACATACGGTTCTTACTTTCAGCAAAAAAGAGATATAAAAAGAATGATAGAATTGGCAGAGAAAAAAACTGCTTGGAAAATTATTTCCTGGAGGAGTCACGGGTATATTCATGATGAAAATACATATTCCATTCTTGCCCAGATGGGAATAAAGATGATTTCAGACGAAATAAGTTCTAAAAAAATTTTTCCAGAAAAAATAAAAGAGGGATTAATTTCTCATCCGATAAATACTATTCCAGACCACGACCATCTTTATCACGCTCACCGTGATGGAGAATTTGTAAGGAAAGCAAAAATTGCTGGATATGGCAGAGATGATTTTGGTTCGGATTCCCATAGTATTGAAATATGGGGAGAAATGGTTCAAAAACAGGTTGTGGAAATTGAGGAAAAAGAGGGACTTGCAACAATTTTGATGCATCCTATATGTATGTATACAGCTGATAAATTTAAAACTGCAGAAAGATTATTAGAATTTATTTCTCAATATAAAACTATCTTGGCAAAAGAAATTATGTGGAGAATAAAATGAGAAGCAGAAGCCATTTTATAATGAAAAAAGAGAATGAACTGAAGCTTCTGAATGCCCTGCGGATAAAACAATTTTTCTCTCAGGAGGAACTTGCGCACAAAATAAATCTGGACACTAAAACTATCAGGAACGTTTTGTTCTCGCTCTTAAAAAGAAAATTGGTAATAGTTGCAGGCTTTTATCCTTCTTCAGGAGGAAGGAGAGCAAAGAAAATTCAGTTAAATCCTGATAATCTTTATATCGGCATTGACTTTGGAGTAACGCATGTTAGCGGAGTGCTTACAAACGCCTGGGGAAATATTCTTTATTCGCAGGATATTAAAATTGAAAAAAATGAAGCAAGTAATTCCATAATAAATAAAATTATAAGCACAATAAAAACTTTAATTGAAAGTGCACAAAATAAGAACCTCTTCGAGAACCTTGTTTTTCGGAACAAAACGTCGGGAGTGGGTCAAAATAAGAACCTCTTCGAGAACCTTGTTTTTCGGAACAAAACGTCGGGAGTGGGTCAAAATAAGAATATTCTCGGAATAGGCATAGGTGTTCCCGGTCTTATTGACAGGAAAAAAGAAATTTCTCTTTACGCAGTCTACTTACCCCAATGGAAAAATGTTTCTGTAGTAAAAATTCTTAAGGATAAATTTGGCTTACCAGTTTTTATAGATGATTGTTCAAGAATAGGAGCAATTGCTGAAAAATTATTTGGCTTAGCCAGAGAAGATGATGATTTTGTTTTTTTAGATTTAGGAATAGGAATTGGATGTGTTTTTTTTAATCGAGGAGTTCTCCAGACGGGTGCAACTGATAGTGCAGGTCAAATAGGACATACAATAGTAAAACCCGGAGGGAAATTGTGTATATGCGGAAGAAAGGGTTGTCTGGAATCAATATTGTCAGGAGAATCAATTCCGAAAGAGTATAGAAGCAAAAGTAAGAACATAGAAGTTGAAACCTGTAAAGAAGTGGCGGAACTTGCAAAATCTGGAGACAGGCTTGCTATAAAAATTATAAATAATGCCGGAAAGTATTTAGGAATTGCTGTTTCAAATTTAATAAATTTGCTGAATCCTGAAAAAATTATTCTCGGCGGAGGATTAATAAAAATCGGAGATTTACTGTTAGAACCAATGAAAGAGACAATCAAAGAATATGCTTATCCCGAATTGCTGAAACCAGTAGAAATCAAGATTTCAAATCTCAATGATAATGCAGGAGCGCTGGGAGCAGCAGTATTGGCAATGGATAAAATTTTTAAATTTCCATTTTTAAAACTTTCCTCAGGGGAGGCTTAAATGGAGTATCTACGTCTTGCAACTTTAATCAGGGCTTATGCAGTCAGAATGACCCACAGGGGTAAAAGCGGTCATGTGGGAAGTTCTCTTTCAATGGCTGACCTAATAAGTGTACTTTATACTAAAATTTTAAGGGTAAACCCTTCTCAGCCTGACTGGCAAGAACGGGACCGCTTTATTTTGAGCAAAGGCCATGCGGCGGCTGGTGTTTATGTAGCTCTGGCTGAAAAGGGATTTTTCCCCAAAGATTGGCTTGATACTTATTACCAGGACAATGGTCGCCTTTCCGGTCATATCAGCCACCATGTTCCGGGTGTGGAATTTTCTACCGGTTCTCTGGGGCATGGTTTGCCAGTAGCTGCGGGAATGGCGATAAATGCGAAACGCAAAAACAAGAATTACCGTATATTTGCTCTGCTTAGCGACGGAGATTGCAATGAGGGTTCTACCTGGGAATCTATAATGTTTGCTGCCCAACATCACCTGGACAACCTGATTGCCATTCTTGATTACAATAAAATTCAGGCTCTGGGAAGAAGCAAGGATATTATTGACCTGGAACCTTTGACTGAAAAATTAAAAGCTTTTCACTGGGCAGTAAAGGAAATAAACGGGCACAATTATCAGCAAATAGAAGATGCACTTACTAATGTTCCGCTGGAATCCAGCAAGCCATCGTTTATTATTGCGCATACTATTAAAGGAAAAGGAGTTTCTTTCTTTGAGGACACAGTTTCCTGTCATTACAAGTACGCAAATGAAGAAGAATTAGAGAAGGCTTATAATGAGCTGGGGGTAAAAATATGAGAAGCGTATTCAATAAAACATTGTTGGAGCTGGCCAAGAAGGATGACCGTATTTTTATGGTATTAGCAGATATAGGTTACGGAGAAATTGAACCGTTTGCCCAGGCATTTCCAGACCGTTATTTCAATGTTGGCGTGGCAGAGCAGAATATGACTGGAATTGCCTGCGGTATCGCAATGGAAGGAAACATCCCAGTTACCTATTCTATTGCCAATTTTCCTACATTGCGTTGTCTGGAACAGATAAGAAATGACGTATGCTATCACAATGCGAATGTAAAAATTGTCATTATCGGAGGTGGTGTTGCTTATGGTCCTCTGGGAATCTCTCATCATTCCACTGAGGACCTGGCAATTATGCGGGCACTTCCCAATATGGTGGTGCTGGCACCTTCTGATTTAGCCGAGGCTTCTGAGGCAACTAAAGCTATGATTAAATACGATGGGCCGATTTACTACCGTTGCGGTTATAAAAAGGAACCCCCGATTCATGAAGACTCTATTGATTTTAAGATTGGCAGGGCAATTACCGTATGTGATGGAACAGATGCTGGCGTTATTTATACCGGAACCATTGGATATAATGCAAAACTTGCAGTAAAAGAGCTGGACAAGAAAGGAATTAAATGCCGTTTCATAAGTATGCACACAGTCAAGCCAATTGATAGTGAAATTATAGTGAAAGCAGCAAAAGAAACAGGGGCGATTATAACGGTTGAAGAACACAACATGATGGGAGGACTTGGAGGAGCTGTGGCAGAAGTGCTAATGGATTCAAATCTCACGAATATAAAATGCAAAAGAATTGCTTTGCCAGATGTCAATATAAGTAAGGTTGGAAGTCAGGAATGGCTGAGAGAGCAGTACGGAATGTCTCCTCAGGGAATTGCGGATACAATTGAGAAAACAGTGAGGCAAAAATGAAAATAATGACTTCTCCGGAAAGAATAAATGCAGCATTGAAAGGCGAAATCCCTGACAGGGTGCCGATTGCTGAATTGTCAGTTGACCATAAAGTCATTGAAGCATTATATCCGGGGCTTTCATATTATGCTTTTATTGAACAATCCGGCTATTACGATGCTGTTTGTACTTATGCGGGCATCGTTCCTCCTAAAATTAACTGGGTTGACAAATCCAAAAAGATATTTCAG
>MNUO01000065.1 GCA_001871015.1 Candidatus Desantisbacteria bacterium CG1_02_38_46 | reverse complement strand
ATAAAAGCGGTTTTTACTGGAAAGCAGGAAGTGATATGGAGGTCCATTCGGGGAATTTTCATCAAGATAGTAATACTGCTCAGTCTTACCTGTTATGGCATCAACTACTAAAAGTGAGTTTCTGGTTCCACCGCCACGTAAATTATCCCAGGAACAAATGAGAATAAGGGGTTTGCTGTTAACGTCACAGGTAGCGGCTACTCCACGGCTTTCTGATACAGGAGCAGGTATGCCATGTTCAATAAAACCTGCATTTTCTGATGTTTTCTTTTTCTTGCTTTTCGTTTCCACTTTCCCTCCCATTTCTTTATAATGTTCCTGGATTTTTTTTTCGGAGAGGAAGCGGTTATAAATTCTCAATTCATCAATTATACCATTGAAATGATAATTTTCCGGACTTGTATATCCCCAGCCAATGGTTAATGAACTTCCTCCTGTGGGCATTTCTTCAGTATAGGGAGAAGAAGCTGCTTTTACTCCATTGAGATACCAGGATTCTTCTTTACCATTATAGATATAAACAACATAATTCCAGGCATTGTTTTTTACTTCCGGTCCAAAAACATTATCACTGCCTTTTGTACCATGAAGCTGGGCAAGAAGTTTACCATCATTCATCACAAGCAACCTGCTATTGCCGGCACCGTTAATGTTATTGATTATCCCGCCATATCCACTCTGATGTGGTGGGGCAGGATAAATCCAGGCTTCAATACTGATTTCCTCTGGAGATTGTAAACTTTCGTTCATTTCAATTTCCACATAAGCGTCTGCTCCATTGAATTTAAGAGCGCTTCCTTTTATTCCTTTCACCCATTTGGCATTATTAATTTCTCCATAATTGTCATTGCCAGAAAGGTCTTTTGTTATTTCTCCTTTTCCTTCATCAAAATTCCAGTAGGCAATAAGACCTTTTTCTTGTGCAGAAATTTTTCCCATTATTCCTACTCCTAATATCAGTCCTAAGATTATCAATTTCTTCATTTTTTACCCACTAATAATAATAAAACCAATTGTAAAACCATCATTATTCACTGTTTCCTTCTTCTTTGAAAAAGTCTTCCAGGATATTATTTTTTGTATTTTCAATATGCTTTGCCATTAAACTTACACTTTCCTGAGCATCTCTTCTTAAAAGGGCATCAATAATCTGGAGATGCTCTTTTCGCGATTGTTTGTTTCTCTGGGGAAACTGAGCATCGAGAATACGAAATGTATGCACAAGATTATGTAAATTTCCTAAAATTGAACCCAACCTTTCATTCCCGCAATGATTCATAACTAAACGATGTAATGAAAGGTCTGGTTTCATAAAATCCTTTTCTTCTTTAACCTTTTTCAATCTTTCTTTTAAATTCTTTAGTTTTTTTTCTGGAATATTTGGCAGGGCTAAACGAATGGCTAAACACTCTAAGCTTGAACGAATTTCATAGACTTCTTTTAAATCTTTACCATTCCATTTTTTAACAACCGCTCCACGAAAGGGAATAATATCAATTATTCCATCCTTAGATAATTTGTAAAATGCCTCTCTTACAGGTGTACGGCTTACTCCTAATTTTTCTGCAACTTCTCTTTCCTTTAATCTTGTTCCATGTTTTAACTTGCGACAGAAAATTTCTTCAAGAATATTCTGGTAAATAGAATCACTGAAATTCTGCCTTTTAAGAAAATTATTTTTTTCTTTCATTTTTTTTCCTTTACCTGCATATTGTATACCATTTTAAACCATTATACACAAATTTTTCAATTTGTCAAGTTTTCACATTGAATTTTTGGAAAAGGGAAGGTACATGGTATCCCCCCAAGGCAAATCACCTGTCTTTCAGAGAAGAGATTTAGAGAACTGGAAAAAGTAGTAAATAAGCCCTGGGGCCAAAAAATTTCAAAAGAGGTTATATTTCACATTTTGATTTGGTAAGACAAATGAAGAACCCCTTTGATTTACGCCTTAAAATGGTAATGTATGCTAAGAAGTATGGCAATAAGCCCTGTGCAAAGGTTTTCTCTACTACTGTTAAGACTGTGCGTAAATGGAGAAGGCTATATGAGGAAAAGGGATTGTCCGGACTAAAAGAGGAATCCCGTGCCCCTCACAACATTCCACATAAGACATCCTTAGAAATAGAGAAAAGAGTTGTGGACCTGCGCACCCGTCTTAAAACCTGGGGAGCAGAAAGATTAAAGAGGGATTTTGATATACCTTGCTCCCATAAGGCAATACAGCGGATATACAAAGCATATAACTTAACCAGACAAAGAAAGAAGAAACACAAAACAAAGAACGATTTAAGAAAAGTAAAATCTAAGTGGGAAGTCTTCCAGCAGATTGGAACCGACACAAAAGTTCTTAATGACATTCCCAATTACTGGCCCCAAATGATGAGTTTGGATTTACCTAAGGTTCAATACACTGCAAGGGATGTCAGAGCTGGAATACAATTCTTAGGATATGCAAAAGAATCAAGCCTTGCACATTCTATTGTCTTTGTTGAATATGTCAATCAACATCTTGAATCCTGTGGGGTTAACTTAAGAAAAGTTAAGTGGCAGTCAGATAATGGACCTGAATATGGATTAACCTGCAACACAAAAAATCCATCAGAATTTACTCTTGTCCTTGAGGAAGTATATGGTTGTAAACATGGTCGTATTCCTCCTGGAGCACACATCTATAACAGTGATACAGAAACTGTTCACCGCTTAATTGAAGATGAGTTTTTTGACTTAGAAACCTTTGATTCCAAAGAAAGTTTCTGGTCAAAGGTTACAACTCACAACCTATTTTTCAATGAACTAAGAAAAAATAGCTACAAAGATGATAAGACACCCCTTGAAATCTTAAAAGAAATAGCGCCCCATATTAATCCTGAGGTTACCAGATTGCCTCCGGTTGATTTGGATGAATTGTTAGCTCAAAAAATTTCTGCTTGTTCTAACTTCTCCAGCTTTAAATCAATGTCTCAATTCTATGAGAGATGGGGATACCATGTACCTTCCCTTTTCCAAAAAAAGCGATTTAATTTCTTGACTTTTCCTTCATTTTAATGTATACTATATTTGAAGATAAAAAGAAAATGGAGCAAAAAGTTTATAGTTTCAAAGGTATAGATGTTTAAAGTAAAAGATCCGCGCGGAATAACTGTTTCTTTGTCCAGGGTTTGCTGGAATAACCATATCATCCCTGAACATCCTATTATGAAACACTTTCATAAGGAGATAAAACAAACCTTGGAAGATCCTGATTGTATATTTCAAAGCAAGATTAGTAAAACTTCCCACTTGTATTTTAGAGGACATACACATTTTAAATATGGCCACTTCTACCTTCTCGTTGTGGTAGAAATAAAAGTACATCACGGCTATGTAAAAACTAGTTTTCCCGTATATAATTTGAGCAAAGGAGGTGAATTACTATGGAAAAAAGACTAACCTATTCATATGATAAGCACGCTGATGAATTAAATATTTCCCTTGGTGGTTCACGTGAGTCCATTTCTTTAGAAATTGGTGACGAGATTTATGTAAAAATGCATCCCAAGACTAAGGAAGTGATCGGGTTTACCATTCTTCACTTTGAGGAAAGGTTTAGAAATAAAAGGAAAATAGAATCTTTCCCTCTTCCTCTTACCGCATATTTTTGCCTCCGGGACCAGGATGAGAAGATATTGGCTAAAACAGGGCAATAAGGATTGCGGCCAAGCAAGAATCTCTTCCTGATTATGTGGCCAGTGCTAAATTCCTTCCTTTAGCCCGCCACTAATTCTTGGCGGGTTCCCCTCGAGAATAAGAAATTCTTTTAAACTACTCACATAACACCTTAATCTCAAAGTAAATATTTTTTGTCTAACTTGGTCCAAGGGAATTAATTTTCCATCTTAATCCTTTGACATTATCACTGGGTTTAGGAGACTCTGAACCCCAGGATTGCCAGACAAGAGGGGAATTAATTGCATAGGTATAGTGTCAGTTGCAAAGTAAAAATACCCACTTTTTGCAGGGGAAAAATCCCCACTCTTGACAAAAAATATTATAGCATACTTTTGGTTCTTTTTCAAGTAATCGCATTAAATCTCGCGCTAAGTCTTTAGTGATCACAGAGGGTCTTATTTCCTTTATTTCTAAAGTCATATTGTTAAGAAGTCGGCTATGCCAATCTGGGGTAGAAGATATTCCACCATTAATTTCTACAGCAATTTTCTCAAATATCCTCTCACACGCGAGATAAAAGTTATGAAATTCCAGTGCGGCGCTTTCTATTAGATACCTTCTATCTTCTTCAGTGACATTCGTAATTCTGGATCTTAAATTAGATATGCTTTCTTCCAAGACCTGGATATTTTTTAATTCCTCTTCTATTTCTGAAATCAAAGTAAGTATCTGCTCTTTACTTCTCATATAATACCCTTCCTTTTGTCTGGATTTGTTCTTTGAAAAAACCCTTACATTCTTCTAATGGTTTTATGTCTACAGGAAAATTAACCAAATTTTCTGCTTCCACTAAAGCCTTAATATAAAATTCTTTTTTTAACCCTTCTACAGCTAAATCTATATCTGAACCAGAATCAAACTCTTTTTTAATTACAGAGCCAAATAAGATTATTTTATTCACTTTAAATTTTCGGATTAACATCAGGGATATTTTTTTAGCTGCTTTCTCTGCCGCATCAGATTTTATATGTCGGTTTTTTACGTCCTCAAGCCATCGTTTTTTCCACGCATCTCTGTAAGAATTTATTTTTCTTTTCATTTTAACACCTCGGTTCTCTCTAACTCACATTATATCATATTATGTTGTGAGTTTAATTATGTTGTGAGTTCTTTGAAAAAGGTCTTTACAATTAGAGAAAATAGAATATAATATGTAGGGGGACGATTTTCCCTTCTGATGGGAGAAAAATACAAAGGGACGCTTTTTTTCGTTCCCTCTCCCCCTACAATGTATAATTATACCAGTTTTGTACAAAAAGTCAAGTATTATCAACGTTCAGTAGAAGAAAAGACGCTCCGCAAACCAGAGAAATGTGAACGCTGTGGATGTACTGACAAGAAATGTCTAATCTGGTGTGCAACATATAAAAGAACGGTAATCACACCAAAGGGGCCTCTTACCCTGACCATCAAGCGTGTGCACTGCAAGGCTTGTGGGAAAAATTTTACCTATCTTCCTGATTTCCTTGTCAAATACCATCGCTATCCCAAAGAGATAATTTCTTTTGTGGTTAAGAAAAAGAAGGATTCTACCTATGAAAAGATCGCCGATGAATTGTGCCAGAAATATGAACTTGAACCGGCAATTAGTACCATAAAACACTGGTGTAAAAAATTCAAGCAGGTCCGAAACCTTTAAAAGATTCTCTCTTCTTTTTGAAAGTCTTCGTCAGGAAATCCCTACCCGGAAGCAACTTCTGGAAAGAAAAATCCTGCCTTTTTTCTTTCCCGCCTTCATTCTTCTCCCTTATTACCCTTTTCTGTAAGTCAGGGGGATAATCTGAACTTCTTAAATCCTCTCTGGACTGTCCAAAAAAACGCTTTTTTCCTCTTACAAGAGCTTACTTCGGCTGAAATCAACAGAGTTCGCTCTTGAAATCTTAAAAAGATAGTGTAAAATAGGTTGTAGGATAAGGAAATATTTTCTTTTAAGGAGGAAATCTTGACAGGATTGTTTAAAAAAGTAAGAGAAAATTGCAAAAAGGGAATTTTTACCCCTTACCTGGAAGAATACCTGGACTATCTTTTGCAAAACAGCTATTCCCAATGGAAAATTTACCATGGACTGGAACATATCCTTCACTTTGCAAAGTATCTGCATAAGAGAAAGGTAAACTGCTTATCTCAAATTTCTCCACAGGATTTAATGAATTATCTTTCCTACAGGAACAAAAAATTCAAAAAGAAGTTTAGAAGATCCCTGAAGGAAAAATATCAGAAACTTATTTATGGGATGATAAAGGGTTTTCTTTTCTATCTACATCAGCAGGGGCTAATAGAATTTAAGGGGTATTTTGAAGAAAAACCATCTTGTCCAGAAGTTGTTGTTCCTTTCATTGAGGATTATCTGAATTTCTGCCGTATTTATCGTGGATTGAGTACAGGAACCATAAAAAAACATCGGCACTGGATTCTGCGAATGGGTCAATACCTGGAGCAAAGGAAAATTAAGGATTTCAAATCCCTTAAGATTACCAACCTGGATGAATTTGTGCTCAATTATACATCATCTCTATCTCAAGGTAGTCTTCAATCTATACAATGGGTACTTCGCAATTTCCTGCGTTATCTCTTTATTACGGGGAAAATTAATAAGGACATTTCTTTGCATATTATTTCTCCAAAAATGTACAGGGATAAATTAATACCAAAACATATATCCAGAAAAGAAATAGAATTGGTATTAAAACAAGTAGATGTTCACACTCCTGTTGGCAAAAGGGATTATGCGGTGTTGGTCCTACTTGTTAGTTATGGATTAAGGAGTAAAGAGATAACTAATCTCAAGATTAAAGATATTGACTGGAAAGAGAAAAAGATTGTTTTTTCTTTGCGCAAATCCGGCGATACATTAATCCTTCCCTTAAAAGAGGAAGTCTCTTTGGCAATTGGACATTATCTTAGGTTTGGCCGGCCAAAGAAAGAATATCCCCAGTTATTTCTTAGCGCCACTGCTCCTGTACGACCCTTAAGCCCAAATTGGGTAAGTAATACAGTAAGGAAATACATAAAAAAAGCAGGGCTAAATCCCCCCAGTAAAGGGGCACATATCTTCAGGCATTCTTTAGCCAAGCACCTGCTTGACCAGGGAGTACCCCTTACTATTATTTCTAAAATTCTTGGACACAAATCTATTTGTTCCACAATGAGATATATCAGGATAAATTTAGAACAATTGCGAGAGGTTAGTGATAATTATGCAAATCTCCTGTGATGCCAAAGAAAAGATGGAAAAAAAGATTAATCCTTTTAGAAGTTCCCTCAAAGATTATCTTTATTCTTATTTCCAGTTTATGCAAGGTCTGGGCTACAAGTATGGGACAAATCTTTCCCTGCTTAAAAACTTTGACAGATTTTTAGTCAGAGAGGGAATAAATTCTCTTTGCGAAATTAATCGGGCATTTATACTTTCATGGATTAATCACCACTCTTATTTAAGCCCCTTTACTAAAACCCTTTTGCTTTCCCAGGTAAGGTCGTTCTTTAAATATTTGCAAAGAGTAGAAGTAATTACATTTAATCCTGCGCAAGGAATTATTCCTCCCAAGGTAAAAAAATACTCACCCTATATCTATACCGTTGAGCAGATATTGAGAATTCTCGGGGAAGCGAGAAATATGCACCGCAACCACCCTTACGAAAACCTCACTCATTACACCATTATCTATCTCCTCTATGCCCTGGGATTGAGAATAAGTGAAGCATTGAATATCCGGCTTAAGGATATCAATCTTGAAGAAAGAACTATTTTTATTTATAAAGGTAAGTTTGGTAAAGAAAGGCTTATCCCTTTTTCAGAAAAGGTAAAACAAAAATTGGAAGAATTTCTCATGCGAAGGGGCAAGAAATATCCACCACAAAGCCAGGAAGAACCTTTATTTATGAGTAGATACAGAAAGGCATATTCTAAATTAACTATTGAAGCCCATTTTCGCGCCCTCACCTGCAATCTTGGCCTTAGAGTTAAAGGGAAAAACCCTCCTCGCCTGCATGATTTTAGGCACTCCTTTGCCGTGCACAGGCTTTACAAATGGTACCAGGAAGAAAAGGATGTCTTAAATAAGCTACCTCTTCTCTCCATCTACATGGGACATGTGGACATTGAATCAACCCAGGTATATCTTACTATTTCCAATGCCCTCTTAAAAGAGGCGAATAAGCGATTTCAGGAAAAGTTTGGTGATATTAAATTAGGGAAGATAAAAAGATGAATGAAGCATTTCTTTTGTCTAATCATCTGAAGCTTTTCTTTACTTCGTATCTGCAGGGACAGAGGGGATTAAGCAAGAATACCATTTCCAGTTACAGAGATACATTCCGGCTTTTATTGAATTTTCTTTCTGTTAAAAATGGTGGGGATTTTTTAAAAGAATTTACTGTATTTGACCTGGATGTAAAGACTGTCCTTTCTTTCTTGAATTATCTGGAGGATAAAGAAAAAGGAAGGGGCAACAGGCCCTGCAGCCGCAATCTGAGATTAGCAGCTATCCATTGCTTTTTTCGTTATCTTAACTTACAAAGTGAAGTTTATGCTCCCCAGGCAAAGAAGATACTTTCCATTCCTGTTAAAAGAACCTCCAGTTCTACTATTGCCTATCTGGAAAAGGAAGAAATGGAGTTATTGTTTCGCCAGATAGATTCTTTTAAAAAGGAGGGATTTCGTGATTTAGCACTTATTCTCTTGATGTATAATACCGGAGCAAGAGCAGATGAAGTAGCCCATACAAAAATCTCTTCCTTAAGTCTGGAAGGAAACCTGCAGGTAAGAATTTGGGGAAAGGGCGATAAGGAACGCATCTGTCCACTCTGGCCATCTACTGCCCGTCTTTTGAAAACATACGTAGGGAAATATCGCCGCACTCCTCAGAAAGGATCTGAGGATTATCTTTTTATTAATCAGCGTGGGCAATCCCTTACCCGCTTTGGCGTTTGGGACATCGTGAAGAAATACCTTCAGGCAGCAGCAAAAAAGAATAAAAGATTAGAAGAAAAGCATTTATCTGCACACAGTCTGCGTCATACTACAGCTGTGCACCTTCTTGAAAGCGGGGTAGAATTAAACCTGATCAAGGCATGGCTTGGGCATGCCAGTATCAGCACTACCAGTAGATATTTAGATGTTGATTTAAAGAAAAAGCGAGAGGTGCTTACTAAATTTGCCCCTCCTAATTATGTTGTGAGTTTTTTTGATGAAAAAGACAATCAATCAGAACAAGACAAAAACATTTTTGACTTGTTAAAATCCTTGTAATCTGAGGAGATTTTGCGAATTTATTGATTTATTTCCTTAAAAACTTAAAGTCATAATTATGTGTTGTGTCTCTTAATTATGTTGTGAGTATTAAATTGCCACTTTTAGAAAATTTCTTTTTCCCGTCGGGATTAAAAAAACTCAATTAAACTGCTAACATAAAGCATATTTAGTTTACTTTGTCAAGTTTTCGATTGAATGCGTGGTTACAAAGCAAGAATGTCAAATTTTAAGATTTAATGCTTCTCCGCCAAAGGAGGATCTACCTCAGGCATGATACGGGCTCCTGTGCGCGTTATTTTTCAACTGCAAGAGTCCGTCAATGTTTATGGTAGGGTGGGGTGGGCAGGGGAATAGAAAAAAATGTGTTTTTCTATTATCAACTTGACATAACATATATTATACGAAGTAGACAATAAGAAGAACCTGAACTTTCGGCTAGCGATTTGTTTCTAGAAATCCATAACTTATTTCGACCAAATCTACAGGCTTCTGGCGAGTAAGTGAGCCTACTTTTGGTAAAGCCGTTTTTGAAAGAACATCAGGGCCAAAGCCTGTCAGTGCTAAAGCCCTGAGTTACGAATTTTGTAAGAAAACAAACAAAAAGGGGCAGGGAATCTGTTAAATTTAGATCCCCTACCCTGCTTGCTTATGTTTTCTACGCTATTACTTAATTTTAAATTTGCTGAATTAATTTTTCCAGATATTACCTTTTAATTCTATATCTATTTTCTTGGATAATTGCTAAAGAACCTTTGAGTTCTTTCTCTGAAACATAGCTAAGAAAATTTTCTATGAGCCACGTCATTTGTTCAGTAAAAAGCATATGAACTCTCAACACTATTATACCGCAGTGCTCTCCTAACGGATAGATGATAATATTACTAAAACCTAAATCTCTTGTAATAATTATCCTCTGCTCTTGCTGAGCAAAAGAATAGATTTCATCATCTGAAATCCCAGTGGGTTTTCTTTCTCTAATATCAACAACATCATGTCCTAATTTCTTTAGTGCATAGAAAACTCGCCGTGGGACATCGGCATCTATGAGAAATTTCATTGTTTTACATCCACCATTTTGGGGACAATTTCCTCTTCATTGGTCAACATGGCCGCATAGAGAATACACTCTTTAATATCTTCCTCATTGAGAAATGGATATTCATCTTTAATTTTCTCATAAGTTAACCCTTGTGCTAAAGATTCCAGAACGACATAAACAGGGATGCGCGTTCCTTTTATACAAGGCTTTCCATGTTGAATCGTTGGATCTACAACTATTCTAGTAAACATGTTTTCACCTCCTTGTTTCTCTCTAAAAGTAAATCTGTATCAAATTGAGAATAGTATACCACTCAAACTCACTGCTTTTTCTCGTGGTTGACTCTTTATTTTCTAATCAGTGTTTCTGTTTTTAATTCTTCGTTTATTCCCCGCATTAGAAAAATCTTTATTAAAGATTGATAAGGTACATCCCTTTTATTTGCTAAAAGCTTCAATCTCTCTATCATTAAAACGGGTATTCGTACCGATATCAATTTCATGGTGGGTCTGAGGTTGGGGAAAATCGCTCTTTTAGCTTTGTTCCAATCCAAATATTCAGTAGAGTCATGAGTTGACCAAAACTCAAATTCTTCCTCTTCGTTTTTAAATTCTGGTAATTTTTTTAACTTCTTCATTGTATATACATAGTATAACACAAATTATTACATTTGTCAAGTTTTATTTTTATACAGTTTTATTAAGGATTTGGTAGCGTATAGAAAACGGTTGCTAATGAAGCCATTTCTTGGTCTTTGAAAAATATTGAAAAACAGTCGCCGTGCTTAGTGGATAATGTGGGTAACTCAAAGAGTTATCCAAGCGATGTGGAAATTGTGGGTAACACTCTTATTTGCCTTACTCTCTATCGTTATCCATCAATTTCCACAGAGCGTCATTATCCACAAGCAGTATTTCAAAATTCTAATAGCGATAATAGGTTTTTAGGTTGAGAAGATCGTTGACTAAATTTGAG
>MNUO01000076.1 GCA_001871015.1 Candidatus Desantisbacteria bacterium CG1_02_38_46 | reverse complement strand
CAATCTAATCGAACTAAAAAAAGGAATTGTCCTGCATTTAATTATCAAAGAGCTTGCCTCTAATTCTCCACCATCAAGAACTTCATAGTTAAAGGATTCCATAGAAAGGTCTATTAAAGAAATTTTTATTTTCTGTTCTAATTCTCTCTTGAGGTATTCCTCTTCTCCTGAAAATGCATATACAGGTTTATTTATTCCTTTTTTCAAATCATTCAAAACAGTTTCTTTTGTATTCATTAGAATTTAAAATAATATCTCAGATATCTTCAATTCAATTTGGTTCCTGATTGATTCAAGGAGGATATTGAATGCATTATTGATATAGACATTTCCCTTTTTCAGCATGAACCCTCCACCTGGAATTGACCTTTTTTCATTCGATAATTTGAGATTTCCCTTTTTACCTTTCTGCGTAAGAAGCTTGTTAATTTTAGTTAGAAACTCTTCATCCACCCTTTTTTCATCAGGAGGAATAATCACTTCCTCAACTCCCTCAGCGTTGAGAAATTCATCTTCAATTAATTTCTGATATTCCACCTTCCCAAGATTCTGTATTTCCTTCAAAGCGAGGTCGAACGCCAGAGAAATTGCCGCTTGTTTTTCCTCTAACTCCCCCTTCCTGAATTCCATGTTAGATGCTATTTTTAATCTCTGGATTTTCTGCTTTGATTCCTCACTAGATTTTTGTAATATCCTGGAACAAGTATCCTTTATGTTTGACCTGCCCATTTTCTCGATTTCATCCACCTTCTCCTGCGCCTCAGTCCTAATTTTCTCTGCTTCCCTCCTGGCATCCCCGATTATTTTATCAATAATTGCCTCAATAGACATCGTCACCTCTTGGTGTCAAATGGTGTCAGGTCTTGCTTTGTGCTTTACACCATTACCATTACAATTTAATACCTGTTAAAAGAATAATGCTTGCAAGCAAGCCAAGGACTGCATATGTCTCTACCATTACACCATAAATCATTGCTTTCATTGTAGCTTCTGGTTTCTTTGCTGCAACTGCTATTCCGGCGGCACAAACCTTCCCCTGGTGAATTGCTGAAATCCATCCAGCAAGCATAATTGGAACACAGGCGAAAAATATGCTCAATCCCTGAGAAAAAGAAATGACTGGAATTTTTCCGGTTAAAAGCCCAACTTTTATTGCCACAAGAAAACCTGTAAGGAACCCATAGATTCCCTGCGTACCTGGCAATGCAACCAGCAATAACATTGTTCCAAATTTGTCGGGGTCTTCAGTAAGAACTCCATTTGCTGCTGCCCCAGCAAGTCCAACCCCTATAGCCGAACCTATCCCTGCTAAACCTACGGCAAGTGCTCCTCCAAGAATTGATAAAATCAAACCCCAATCCATTAAACCCTCCTTAGGGGGTCAGGTCTTGACATGTAACTCAGGACTTTAGTCCTGATATTTGTCATTTGTCAAGACCTGACCCCATTAATTTTTAATTTTTTTGTCAACAGTGGAACTATTTCAAATAAATCACCGACTATTCCATATGTAGCCACATTAAAAATAGGCGCATTCGGGTCCTTATTTATTGCAACTATAGTTTCTGAATTCTGCATTCCAACAAGATGTTGAACTGCACCCGAAATTCCACAGGCAATATATAGTTTCGGACCAACAGTTTTTCCTGTTTGACCAACTTGATGATATGACGGAATCCAACCTGCATCCACTGTTGCTCTCGATGCGCCAACAGCACCTCCGAGCACCTCAGCCAGTTCCCTGATAATTGAAAAGTTCTCCGCTCTTCCAAGTCCCCTGCCACCAGAAACAATAATATCCGCTTCCTGCAGGTCTACCACTTTTTCTTCAACCTTTATCACCTTCAGAATTTCTGTAAGTGCACCTTCGCCAGAGAGCTGTGGTTTAACATTAATAACCTCTCCGTTCCTGCTATCTTGTTTGGCACATCTCTTCATTACCCTGGGTCTGACTGTTGCCATCTGCGGACGATGGTTAGGGGAAATAATTGTAGCCATAATGTTACCACCGAAAGCCGGACGGGTTTGAAGCAGAATCTTTTTCTCTGTATCTATGTCCAGTCCTGTACAATCCGCGGTCAAACCAGTTTTTATGCGTGCAGCAATCCGAGGTGCAAGGGAACGACCGGTAGTAGTTGCCCCGATGAGAAATATCTCTGGTTTATACTGAGAAATCATATCAACTATAACTTTTGTATAGAATTCGTTACGGTAATGAGAGAGAAGTGGGTCAGATGCAAAATAAACTTTATCTGCTCCGCAAGCAATAAGTTCCGAAGGCACACCATCAAGTTTATCACCTAACAGGATTGCTGATAATTCCTCCTGCAGTAAACTAGCAAGTTTTCGCCCTTCACCGAGCAGTTCATAAGTTACAGGTATAACTTTCCCTTCCCTCTGCTCAGCAAAAACCCAGACACCTTTATACGCAGATAAATCTTTTTCTTCACTTCCTCTTCCAGAGAGCCTACTTTCGGCTGATTTCTTTGAAATCTGGATAGCCTGGGACTTGCAAGCTTCTACGCAAGCACCGCAGAGATTACAATTATCTTTTATTACAGCTTTTTTGTCCACCATCTCTATTGCATTAAAAAGACAGGCCTTGACGCACAATTTGCATCCAGTACATTTTTCAAGTATTACTTTAATGTTTTCCATATCTACAACACTTTCCTTTCTCTTAATTTATTAATAAGGGTATCAACAACATCTTCTGATGTGCCCTGCAGGATTTCACCTTTTGAACGCATTTCAGGAGTAAAAATCCTGATGACCTGGGTCGATGAACCCTCTAACCCGACGCGATCTGAATCAATACTCATTTCCTTCAGACTCCAGATAGTAATCTGGGCTTTTTTTGACTTCATGATTCCTTTTAAAGAAGGATAACGAGGAGTATTAATTTCTTTTGTGACAGTAATTACTGCAGGCAATTCAGCCTCAACAAGCTCAAATGAATCCTCAAGTGTTCTCTCAGCCCTTAATTTTCCGTTTTCGATTTCTATCTTACGCACATATGTAATCTGGGGTAAACCAAGACATTCTGCAACTCCTGGACCAACCTGGGCAGTATCGCCATCAATTGCCTGCTTTCCAAAGAGAATTAAGTCAAATTTTCCAATTTTTTTGATTGCTTCGGCAAGGGTATACGATGTTGCAAGTGTGTCCGCGCCGGCAAAAGAACGGTCGCTCAGAAGTATAGCATTGTCTGCTCCCATCGCTAAAGCATCCCTCAATGCCTTTTCAACCTGTGGTGGACCCATACTTAAAACAGTTACCTCTCCAGCATACTTTTCTTTCAAGCGAATCCCTTCCTCAATAGCATTCTCATCAAAAGGATTGATAATAGCAGGAGCTGTATCTCTCATAAGAGTATTTGTCTTTGGGTTTATTTTTAAAGTGTGCAAACTTGCTGTATCCGGCACCTGCTTAATACAAACAATTATATCCATCTATTTTCCTTTTGCAGCTTCTTTGATCAACTGAAGTGCAATAACATTGCGCTGAATCTGATTCGTTCCCTCATAAATCTGTGTAATTTTTGCATCGCGCATACGTTTTTCTACAGGATATTCCCGCATATATCCATATCCTCCAAAAACCTGGACAGCATCTGTGGTTACTTTCATCGCCACATCAGAAGCAAACAATTTGGACATTGCAGATTCCCTGGCAATATCCTTTACGCCCTTATCAATCATCCTGGCTGTAGCATAGATGAGTGCACGCGCAGCTTCAACCTGTGTTGCCATATCTGCAAGGATGTGCTGAATTGCCTGAAACGATGAAATTGGTTTGCCAAACTGAACACGCTGGCGTGAATATTTCACCGCATCATCCAGAGCACCATGAGCAATCCCAAGTGCCTGAGCAGCTACTCCTGGACGGGAAGCATCAAAAGTTTTCATTGCAACCAGAAAACCTATTCCTTCTTTACCTAGAATTCTTGAAGCTTCAACCTTGCAATCAGTAAAAATAAGTTCCCGGGTAGCCGAAGCACGAATTCCCATCTTTTTTTCTTTTTTTCCAAAATCAAATCCATCCATTCCTTTTTCAAGAATAAATGCAGTAGCGCCCCGGGCTCCCCTTGCACGGTCAGTCATAGCAATGACAGTATATACTTCTGCTTCTCCTCCATTTGTAATCCATTGTTTGGTTCCATTTAATATATAATGCTCCCCTTCTTTTTTTGCTAGTGTCTGGATTCCAGCAGCATCACTACCTGCGTTTGGTTCTGTCAGTGCAAAAGCTGCAAGTCTCACACCTTTTGCAAGTTGAGGGAGGTATTTTTTTTTCTGCTCTTCATTTCCAAATAACAAGATTGGATATGTGCCAAGGGCAGTTGCGGCATAGCATATTGCTATCCCGCCACAAACCTTGCTTAACTCCTCAGTAACCAGCGAAAGCTCAAAAACTCCTCCACCCAACCCACCGTATTCCTGAGGGATATAAACACCGAACAAATCTGCTTCAGCAAGTAATTTCATTATGTCCCATGGAAATTCCTCTGTTTCATCGTGATGAGCAACAACAGGCGTAATTTTTTCCCTGGCAATTTTGCGTGTTAATTCTACAATCATCTTTTGTTCTTCAGTTAAAAAATAATCCATCCCTCCTCCCTTCTCAATGCTTCTTTTGCAGCTTTTTGCTCTGCTTCTTTTTTAGTCCCACCCTTTCCCACGCCAAAAAATTTTCCTCTAATAACTACCTTTACCTCAAAAAACTTTTTGTGGTCGGGACCAGTTGTTCTAACCAATTTATAAAAGGGCTTTACTCCAAATCTTCCCTCTGCTAACTCCTGCAATTCGCCCTTATAATCCTTCAGTGCTGATTTTATGCTTAATTTTGCAACTTCTCTTTTAAAACAATTGTAGATAAAACTATATACTTTCTGGAAGCCAGATTCCAAATAAATTGCTCCAATTATCGCCTCAAAGGATGAAGCGAGAATTGAATCTTTGTTTCGCCCTCCGGTCAATTCCTCGCCTTTACCAAAAAGGAGATAATTTCCAAGATGGAATTCTCTCGCCTTCATTGCCAGGATATTTTCGTTGACCAATTTTGACCTCGCCATGCTGAGATGGCCTTCAGAATATCCTCTGTACTTCCTGTATAGATATGTACCTATGGCCAACCCAAGGACAGCATCTCCTAAAAATTCCAGTCTTTCATTATCTTCAACAATTTTAGAGCTTTCAACTGCAAAAGTACGGTGTGTCAAGGCGATATCTAAAAGCCCAATATCCCTGAACCTGATTCCTAAATTATTCTGAAATTGCTCTAATTTCTTTCTTCTTATTTCGTCCATATGTTTGCTCTGAAAATGGGACGCTTCTACTTTTTCTGGTGAAAAGTAGAAGCGTCCCCTTTTTCTGGCTATTTGGGCAACTGCTTGAACATCATATCTGCTGCGGTTGCCATAGGGTCATTGGGATAGTAAGTAACTATCTGCCGCAACTTCAATTTTGCTGTATCCATATCGCCCTTTTGCATTGCTGCCTGTGCTTGCTGGAAAAGTTGTGCCGCGGTTTCAGTAGGTTTTGGAACATCGCCAACTTTCGGTTCAGCAAAGACATCTTCCGGAATCTTGGCATTCACCTCAACATCAGAATAAGTAATCGTCATGCTCTTCATCTCCTCTGGAACATTCGGCCCCTCCATCTCTATGACTTGCTTAGCAGGAACAGTGAATTTGCCCTTTTCCCCGTAAGTGGTAGTCATCGTTGTTTTTACTTTGCCGACAGAAGAGACCATTTTTGCAAAAAGACCATCCTTGTTGTAGGTGATGTTAGTGATGACTTCCTCCCCCTCCTTTGTAGTCAACACCATCTGTCTTACCAGCCACTTCTTCCCATCCACCTTCACAACCATTTTTTTGAAGTCCAGGTCCTGTCCCTTCTTCGGGATGAATGTAAGCACACTAACTTTGGTTCCATCCTCCAGTGTGCCCGCTTCAATAGTTGCATCAACGGTCTCCTTTGTGAGTTTGAATTCCTCGCTCGACTTTTTTAATCCCAGCCCGGCAGCCCTTACGAAGCTCTCGACCATTAGTCCGGCTCCCATGGCAGCTGGACCACCTCCCTCAGCCTTCACCTTAAGTCCCTTCTCTCTTGACCAGTAAACCGTAATAGCGGTCTCGGGGTATGCAGGGGTCAAAGCCTTGGCAATTAAGGTATTCAGTCCAGCCTTCTCAATCCCCACATAATTCTTTTCCAGGTTGTCCAGTGTGGAGAAGGCATCCTCAGCAATCAGAGGAGTTGCACTAACAAAAAAAGCAAGCGCCGTGACAATAAACTTAAATATCCTTCTTTTCATCTCTCTCACCTCCTTTCTTTTTCGCCATTTCTCCTACGTTTCCAGCATAAAAAAAGTTTTTGCGAAGCAAAAATTTAAATTTGTTGGTTTCATAATTTATTTTCCTTAGATCCGGGGTAT
>MNUO01000105.1 GCA_001871015.1 Candidatus Desantisbacteria bacterium CG1_02_38_46 | reverse complement strand
CAGGACTTGCTGAAGTATGCGAAACTGTCGGAATCCCACCTGTTATACATATGGGTTCCTGCGTTGATAACTCAAGAATTCTCATAGCTGCTTCAGCAATGGTAAAAGAAGGAGGGCTGGGAGATGACATATCTGATTTACCTGCTGCAGGTGCTGCGCCTGAATGGATGAGCGAAAAAGCAATTTCAATAGGCCAGTATTTTGTAGCAAGTGGAGTGTTTACTGTATTTGGTGTTACCTGGCCAACACTTGGTAGTGAAAAATTGACAAAATTACTTTTTGAGGAATACGAGAACACACTCAAAGGTAAATGGGCATTTGAACCAGACCCTATAAAAGCAGCAAAACTGATGATTGAACACATAGATAAAAAACGAAAAGCACTTGGAATTGATAAAACAAGGGAAAGAGTTCTTTTTGATATGGCAAAGCGAAGAGAACTTGACGCCGTGTAGAAAGGAGTGAATAATGTCAAAAATAATTGCTTCAGCAGCAATAAGAGGAGCACACAAAATTGTTGAGAGGGCAGAGAAAAAATTCAAGGAGGCTGTAGATAAATTCGGTCCAAATCAGGAAATAGGTTTTCCGAACACTGCTTATTACCTTCCTATAATCTACGGAATCCTCGGAATACCGGTAAAAACTTTAACTGATGTAGAAGTAGTTTTGAAAAAATGCAGGGAACTTCTTCCTTCTTTTGTCCGGGAGAACCATCCCCTACCCTATCTGGCACCAGCACTTGACGCTGGTATGACAACTCTATTTGCAGAAGAAATTATTGAGGGAATTCGATATCTTGAAGAACCTAAATTCTATACAAAGCAGGAAGATCCTCTTGATGGCAATATATGGCTTGGTGCAGCTGACGATGTGATTATGAGAAAAAGAGGCATAGAATTCGTTGATGGCACAGCTCCTGGTTTCGCCGCAATAGCTGGTGCTGCTCCTGATGCACAGATTGCTGCAAAGATTGCACAGGAACTTCAGGAGAAAAACCTCTATGTATTTATGTGTGCTGAACACAACGGGAAGAAATTTTCCCAGCAACTCGTTGAAGCAAAAGTTCAGATTGGCTGGCCAACAAGATTAGTGTCTTTTGGTCCTGATATTTCAGCAGCAGTATTTGCAATCGGATTTGCTACAAGAGCTGCAATGTCCTTTGGTGGCATCAAACCCGGGGAATACAGAAAAATATTAATATATAATAAAGATAGGATTTTTGCATTTGTTATGGCACTGGGATATGTGAACGAAGAATGGTACGCAAATGCTGCTGGTGCAATTAACTGGGGCTTTCCAACAATTGCAGATACAGCAATTCCACAAGTACTTCCAACAGGTATTTGCACATACGAACATGTAGTTTCTAATGTCCCCCATGACCAGATTGTTGCGAAGTCAATTGAGGTCAGGGGATTGAAAGTAACAACTGCAGAAGTTCCGGTTCCTGTCGCATATGGGCCTGCTTTTGAAGGAGAAAGAATCAGGAAAGAAGAACTCTATGCAGAATTCCGCGGCGGTGTAACGCATGTTTGTGAATGGACAACAATGAAACCAATGGATGAAGTTGAGGATGGAAAAATAGAGGTAATTGGTCCTGACTTAGATAATATTCCTGAAGGAGCACAACTTCCACTCGCTATTTTAGCCGAGGTTGCAGGAAGAGAAATGCAGGAGGATTTTGAACCAATACTCGAACGCCAGATACACCATCTCATAAATTATGCACAGGGTGTAATGCATATAGGACAGAGGGATATCGCCTGGCTTAGAATCGGCAAGCAGGCAAAAGAAAAAGGATTCAGATTAAAGCACATTGGCTCAATAATTCATGCTAAGTATCACCAGGATTTTGGAAGAATATTTGATAAGGTGCAAATAAAAATTTATACAGAAGAAGATAAAGTTAAGGAAATTCTTGAAAAAGCAAGAGGTGTATATAGAAAAAGGGATGCAAGAATTGAAGGTATGACAGATGAAACAATAGAAACTTACTATTCCTGTACGCTTTGTCAGAGTTTTGCTCCCTCACATGTCTGTATGGTAAGCCCTGAAAGGACCGGGCTTTGTGGAGCATATAACTGGATGGATTGCAAAGCATCCAATGAAATTAATCCAACAGGTCCAAACCAACCAGTTGAAAAAGGACAAGCAATAGACCCAAAACTTGGACAGTGGAAAGGAGTCAATGAATTTATCTATAAAGCTTCTCGTGGCAAAATAGACCACTATAATTTTTATAGTGTTGTTCATGACCCTATGACAACCTGTGGATGCTGTGAATGTATATGCGTTGTTCTTCCTCTTTGTAATGGTGTGATGACGGTAAATCGCGAATATGATAGAATGACTCCGTGCGGAATGAAATTTACAACTCTTGCCGGAACAATTGGTGGAGGGCTTTCAACTCCTGGATTTGTAGGACACTCTAAATATAATATTTGCCAGAGAAAATTTATTGTTGGTGATGGAGGAATAAAAAGAATAGTATGGATGCCAAGGATGCTCAAAGAAGAGATAGGAGAGAGATTTAAGAAGCGTGCAGAGGAAATAGGAATTCCAGATCTCCTGGATAGAATTGCGGATGAGACAATAGGAGCAACAGAGGAAGAAATCCTTCCATTTCTGCAGGAAAAGAAACATCCAGCATTAGAAATGGAACCAATACTTTAGAAAAGGGGACGCAGGTTCTTACTTTTTAATGGTCGCTGTCCCTATTTTTAGACTGGAGGTAGAGAATGGCTTTGACAGGAATTGAGATTTATAAGAAGTTACCGAAGACAAACTGTGGAAAGTGTGGAGTACCGACCTGCCTTGCATTTGCCATGCAACTTGCTGGTGGAAAAGCTGAACTGGATGCCTGTCCTTTTGTAACTGATGAAGCGAAGGCTGAACTTGCTGAGGCATCTGCTCCTCCGATTCGACCTATTACCATTGGAGCAGGAGATAATGCTCTTAAAATTGGTGGAGAAACAGTTATGTTTCGCCATGAGAAAACCTTTGTCAATCCACCTGGCATTGCAATCCTAATTACCAGTGAAATGGATGATGCACAGATACAGGAAAGAATTAAAAAATTCAACGAACTTCAATACGAAAGAGTCGGACTTATTCTCAAACCTAACCTCATAGCAATAAAGGATACCTCAGCGGACCCGGCTAAATTTGAAGCCATTGTCAACAAAGTGAAAGGAAAAATCAAAGCTGGAATTGTACTGATGAGCAATAATCCAGAGGTTATGGCTGCTGGAGTAAAAGCCTGCCAGGACCTCAAACCATTGATATGCGCTGCCAATAAAGAAAATGCCGACGCTATGGCAAAGATTGCAAAGGAGAGTTCCTGCCCCCTAACAGTGTATGGCAAAAATCTTGATACACTAGTAGAACTCACCCAGAAATTAGAAGGTGGCGGACTGAAGGACCTGGTTCTTGATTCGGGTACAAGAAACCTTCGCAATGTCTTAGAGGATCAAATAATTATAAGGAGAGCACCCCTTCTGAATAAATTTCGCCCGCTTGGATTTCCAACAATTGCATTTCCCTGTGAAATGACAGAAGACCCGATGAAAGAAACACTTATTGCATCAACTTTAATTGCAAAATATGCTGGGATTATTGTGCTTTCAGATTTTTATGGAGAAAGCCTCTTCCCTCTTCTCATAACAAGAATGAACATCTTCACTGATCCTCAAAGACCTATGGCTACTAAGGAAGGAATATATGAGATAGGTAGGCCCGATGAAAATTCACCATTACTTGTCACAACAAACTTTTCACTAACATATTTCATTGTTTCAGGCGAAATAGAATCAAGCAGAGTTCCGGCATGGTTACTGGTGCAGGATGCAGAAGGACTTTCAGTTCTCACGGCATGGGCTGCTGATAAATTTGTAGCGGAGACAATTGCAGCACTTGTAAAGAAATCTGGAATTACCGATAAAGTAAAACACAAAAAACTTATCATTCCTGGTGCGGTTGCAAGAATTTCTGGCGAACTGGAAGAAGAACTACAGGGGTGGGAAATAATAATCGGCCCTCGTGAAGCCGCTCATATTCCCGTGTTTTTAAGAGAAAGAGGTGTCAGGTCTTGACATTTTGAGGTGTCAGGACTAAAGTCCTGAGTTACATGTCAAGACCTGACACCATAGGAGGGGGAAAATGATTCTTGTTGGAGAAAATTTAAATGTAATGTCAAGCGTGCTTGGTCCTGCAATAAAGAACCGGGAAGCGAAACCTGTTCAGGAAATGGCAATAAAGGAGAAGGAGAGAGGGATGGATTATATAGACATAAATATGGGACCTGCGAGAAAACAGGGACCTGAAACAATGCAGTGGCTGGTGAAAACAGTCCAGGAAGTAGCAGATTTACCTCTTTTTCTGGATACTACAAATATCGAGGCAATAGAGGCAGGACTCAAGGTTCACAAGGGTAAAGCAATTATCAATTCCATCTCCTGTAAACCCGAAGTAATGAATGCTCTGCTTCCACTTGCAAAGAAATACAATGCTGGATTTGTTGGTTTACTTTTGGGTTCTGAAGGTATACCCAGAGACGCCAATGAAAGAGCAGCACTTGCAGTAGAATTGACAACCAGAGCTGCAGAATCTGGAATTCCAAGTGAAGATATCTGGATTGACCCAATTGTACTTCCTGTATCATCTCAGCAGGACCAGGTCAGGGGATGCACAGAATTTATGACAATGTTCAAAGACATTTTACCAGGATGCAGAGCAACCTGTGGACTCTCCAATGTCTCAAATGGAGCACCTTCTGAATTGCGCCCAATTCTAAACCGGACATATCTGATGATACTCGAAAAATATGGAATGTCCTCAGCAATAGTTGATGCATTCGATAAAGAACTGATTCAGATAGCAAAAGGCGGGTACCCGCCGAAGGTGGGTGGGGAAAATTTGAAGAAATTAGTCTGGGATGTAGTGGATGGAAAGGAACCCGTTTCGAAGGGGGGTAACTTGAGCGAGGAAGAGATAAATTATCTGAAGACCACAAAGGTTCTGTTAGGTCACTCTCTTTACTCCCACTCCTGGCTCAAATTGTGATAATAAAATGAAAGAATCGCTTGAATTGACTATTGAAGAATTTAAAAAAATAGATGTAAAAGAGGCCTGCCAAAAAAGTGGAGCAATTTTAAAAGATGAAAAAACAATAATAGTCCGATATTTGAATTCTGATTATATAATCCATTTACCAGAAGTAGAAATTACTTCTCCTGATGTTAAATTAACAGACAATCAAAAAAATTTAATTCTCCACTACATAATCACAAGTAAGACAACCCTTTTAACTGGAAAATTGATAGATTTTAGACTTGTTCCTGGTGGAAATATGTATTATTCAGTTTTTGAAGCAAGGGTACACAAACCATTGTTGAAAACATTTGGCAATAACCCTGAAGTATTTATGGAAGCTGGCAAATCTTTTGGAGGAATAAAAGCAGAATATGGTAATTTTGCATTGACATTTCAAGTTTTTCCTAAAGTTCTGGTAACTTTTATTCTATATCCTGGCGATGAAGAATTTCCACCTGATTGCAAAGTCCTCTTTGATTCAAGTATCTCAGATTATCTCTCAACAGAAGGTATTGCGGTGGCCTGTGAAGAATTAGTTAAGGAACTTGTAACTAAACCGGGAGAAAAGGATTATGAGTGATTGCACAGTAACATTTTATCCTGATGAAAAGAAGATCAGGGTGGCAAAAGGAACTGACATCCTTGATGCAGCTGCTGGTGCAGGAATCTATATAAATTCTTCCTGCGGAGGAGAAGGAGTTTGTGGCAGATGCAAGGTCATAGTTAAAAGTGGAAATGTCCTTTCTGAGCCAACCGGCCGCATATCCAGGGAGGAACAAGAAAAAGGTTATGTGCTTGCCTGCCGTTCAACCATACACAGCGATATAGAAGTTGAGGTTCCGCCAGCCTCGAGGTTAAGAAAAGAACAGATATTGACTGAAGAGGCAAAAATTGAAAGAATGGCGGGAGTTTTCAGTAAAGCAGAAAAAATTGGAAAAGATATTGAGATAAAAGAAAGGAAAACGTTCACCCACTCACCACTTGCTACGAAGCTCTTTCTTAAATTATCTCCTCCAACACTTAACGATAACATCAGTGACCTGGAAAGATTGTATCGTGAAATAAGACGACATGTGGATGTACCAATTATACAGACAGGACTTGCCAATGTTAAAAAGATGGGGCGACTCCTGAGAGAGAGCAACTGGCAGGCCACTGTTACATTAGGAAAGAGAAATGGAACTACAGAAGTGGTCTTCATAGAACCAGGAGATACTTCAAAGAGGAATTACGGCATATCCCTGGATATTGGAACCACCACAATCGCAGCCAATCTTGTTGACCTGAATACGCGAAAAACTCTTGGCACAAAAGCATCTCATAATCGCCAGGTAACTTATGGAGATGATGTGATAACCCGCATAATGTACGCTGAAAAATCTGAAGGCCTTGAAAAACTCCATCATTTAGTCATTGACACTGTTAACGAACTCATATCCAGCCTGGTCGATG
>MNUO01000073.1 GCA_001871015.1 Candidatus Desantisbacteria bacterium CG1_02_38_46 | reverse complement strand
AAATCTGAGAGGAATACAGGAGGAACTTAAAAAAGCAAATGCAGATGTGAAATGGGTTAAACCGGAAAACATTCATCTTACCTTGAATTTTTTGGGTTATATACCAACCAGTCAAATTCCAGAAATTGCGGGAGAATTAAAAGGTGGACTTGTCCGAATGGATCCCCTTGGGACAGGGTTCGGTTCTTTTTCTGTCGAAATTGCAAAGGTTGGTTCGTTTCCAGAAAAAGGCAAGCCCAGGGTTATATGGGCTGGAGTTGAAAGCGGTAGCGAAGATGTGATTCGATTGCAAGGTAAGGTCGAAGATTCTTTAAAAAAATTTAATTTTCCAGGTGAAGACAGGGAATACACTCCACACCTGACAGTTGGAAGGGTGAAAGGTCCCGAGAATATAAAAGTACTTCAGGAGTTATTGGGAGTAAAAAGTTCTGTTCAATTTGGCAGGATGCTCGTGGAAGATGTAAGTATAATCCGCAGTGACTTAAAACCAGACGGTCCGGTTTACACAACATTGGAGAAAATTTTATTGGAGGTACAAAATGGAAGTAAAAAAGTTTGTAAGTAGAGTTTTACCAGATGGGCATCTATTTTTGCCAAAAAATACTGTTAAAGGAGTTGGAAAGATTTTCGAGGTAATTCTTATTCCTCTACAAGAAACTGATGTTTACTCTTATGCAGAATCTTTGACGAAAGAAAAAAGTTTTTCAGCGCTTACTGAAAAAGATGTTGAAAAGATTATTCATGACTCAAGAGGAATTGAGTGAAACGCATAGTTTTTGATACAAATGTCACTATTTCTGCTTTTTTCTGGAAAGGTTATCCGAGAGATGTATATGATTTAGTAAAACAGGGAAAAATAATATTGCTTTCCAGTAGAAAAATAGAGGTGGAATTTATCAGGGTATTAGCATATTCTAAATTTGGATTGACTCCCGCTGAAATTCTGCCCATTGTTAATGATTTGAGAAAATTTTCTCGTCTTGTTGAAACGAAAAGCCAAATCAATGTTATTAAAAAAGACCTTTCAGATAATATGTTTCTCGAATGTGCCATAGATGGCAAGGCTGACTACATAATATCCGGAGACCGCCATCTTCTTGAAATAGGCAAGTATGAAAATATACAAATCATAAAAGCGAAAGATTTTCTAATAAAAAAGAAGAATCTGGAATAAGGAGGAGGAAGATATGACTGAGGAAAAAGAAAAAGGGCAAGGCAAAGAAAAGGTTTTAGACTTAGCAGTATCGCAGATAGAGAAGCAGTTTGGTAAGGGTGCAATAATGAAACTCGGAGAAGGGAAAATTGTGCCAATTGAGTCAATATCAACCGGTGCATTATCTCTGGATATTGCGCTGGGAATTGGCGGTGTTCCAAGAGGTAGGGTGGTTGAAATATTTGGACCCGATGCATCGGGAAAAACTACATTAGCACTTCAAATTATTGCAGAAGCGCAGAAAAAAGGAGGAGCAGCAGCATTTATTGATGTAGAACATGCAATAGACCCTTCTTATTCCCAAAGGTTAGGCGTGGATGTTGACAATCTTCTTATTTCCCAGCCTGATTCTGGTGAACAGGCACTTGAGATTACCGAGACACTGGTTAGAAGTGGAGCAGTGGATGTTATTGTAATTGATTCAGTTGCGGCACTTGTCCCGCAGGCAGAAATTGAAGGGGAAATGGGAGACCAGCAAATGGCACTTCAGGCCCGTTTGATGTCCCAGGCATTGAGGAAACTTACAGCAGTTATAAGTAAATCGAAAACCTGCACAATTTTCATCAATCAATTGCGTGAAAAGGTTGGAATAATGTTTGGGAATCCTGAGGTTACACCTGGTGGAAGAGCGCTTAAGTTTTACGCTTCAGTGAGGATGGATATAAGGAGAGTTGAGGCAATAAAAGAAGGGGACCGGGAGATAGGTAATCGGGTTAGGGTTACAGTAAAGAAAAATAAGGTTGCACCTCCATTTAGAAAAGCGGAGTTTGACATTATTTATGGTCAGGGAATTTCCCGGGAAGGATGCATTCTTGATGTAGCATTAGAGCAAAACATTATTGAAAAAAGCGGGACATGGTTTGCGTTTAGTGGAGAGAAAATAGGGCAGGGCAGGGAGAACACCAGGTCGTACCTGAAAGAAAACCCTAAGATTGCAGAAGAGATTGAGGCAAAGATCCGCCAGAATCTTTTAAAATAAGGATAAATACAGAATGGAAATATCTATTCTTCCTCATGCTAAAAAACAAGCCAGCGAGAGAGGTATAGAAGAAAAACTGATAAAAGAGATTCTCCGCGATCTCCCCAAAGTATTAGAGGGAAGAAAAGAGAGGAAAATAGCGCAGGGAAAGTATTTTGACAGTGGAAAAAACAAAGAATTTTTAATCAGGATAATATTTAGAGAAGAAGGAGAAAGAAAAATAGTTTTTACGGTTTACAAAACTTCAAAGGTTAAAAAATATTGGAAGGAGGACTAAGGTGAGAATAAATTATGATCCTGAAACAGATATTCTATATGTTCGTTTCCGAGAGGACAAAATAGAGGAAAGTGATGAAATTAAAGAAGGGATAATTATAGACTATGATGTCAAGGGTAGAGCAGTAGGAATAGAATTCCTCGATGCGATGGAGATGTTAGCGGGTAAGCCCGAACTAATGGTAGAATTTCCTTTACCCCGGAAAGATAAGGTGCAACTATTAGAGGCATGAAATGGTTTTAAGCATGAAAAATCCTATTCTTAAATTCCCACAGAGTCATTATTGGGTTGATTATGACAATGATAAATTAGCGGGGGTTACAGTACATTCGTCCTCTAACGCATTATTTTGTGAGGTCAAGGGTCTAACCCCCCCTGTTTTATAGATTTACCGACGCTAAATAACCTCTTGGCAACCTTCATTAATGGTTATGGGGTAATTTGACAAAATTGTGAATAATAAAAAGAATGAGGAAGAAAGAAAGGCGAGAGAGTATGCGTTCAAACTTCTGGGAAGAAGAGATTACGCAAGTTCCCGTCTTAAAACTAAACTTGAAAAGAGGGGTTATTCTCAAGGGATAATATCCAGAGTTATAAAATATCTGGTGAAGGCAAGTCTTTTAAATGATAGGAAATTTTCGTTAAATTATGCATATTCCCGCCTGAAGAGAAAACCCAGGGGCTCAAGAGTTCTGGAATATGAACTTTTTAAAAAAGGAATTTCGCATCAGTTAGTGAATGAAGTAATTTCGAGTGTTTATAACGAGGTTTCCGCCGAAGTAGGCTCGCCGTGGCGAGAGGAAGACCTGATTAGAAAAGTAGTAAAAAAGGAGATTGGACAGGGAAGAATTACTGACGAAATCAGGCGAAGATTATGCGGAAAACTCCTTCGTCTCGGATTTTCATATGAAAGCATTGAAAAAGTGACGAAGTCATTGCGAACAGAGTGAGGAAATAAATGAATAGCAAGGAAATTCGTTCTAAATTTTTGGATTTTTTTAGTAGTCGCGGTCATAAAATTTGTCCAAGTGCGCCTCTTGTTACAGATGACCCTACACTTTTATTTAATAATTCAGGAATGTCGCCCCTTAAAGAGTATTTTTTTAAGAGAAAAAATGATATGTCCCGAGCGGTTACAATTCAAAAGTGTTTGCGCACTGTAGACCTTGAGACCGTGGGACACACAAGTAAACATCATACATTTTTTGAGATGTTAGGAAATTTTTCCTTTGGAGATTATTTCAAAAGGGAAGCCTGTGCCTGGGCGTGGGAATTTCTTATAAAAGATATGGGGATTCCAAAAAAAGATATCTGGATTTCCATTTACAAAGGAGACGATACTGCACTTCAAATATGGCACGAGATTGGTATTCTAAATGAGAGAATAGTAGAGATGGAGGAGAACTTCTGGGCCATGGGTGAGACCGGTCCCTGTGGACCCTGCTCTGAAATAATTGTGGACAGAGGTCCAGACAAAGGCTGCGGGAAGAGTAATTGTTCAGTTAGTTGTGACTGTGACCGGTTCCTGGAACTGTGGAATCTTGTATTCACACAGTTCGACCGCAAGCCCGATGGCAAATTGGTACCATTATCGCAGAAAAATATTGATACAGGAATGGGACTGGAGAGACTGACTTCTTTGCTTCAAGGCGTGGACGGTGGATTTGAAACCGACCTTTTCAAACCTGTTCTTGATTATCTTGTTGATAAGTACAATCTTTCCAGTGATGAATCTTCTGTTAGTTTGCGCATAGTTTCTGACCATGTTCGTGCTGCTACTTTTTTAATTGGCGAGGGAATTCATCCTTCAAACGAAAGCAGGGGGTATGTTCTGCGCAGGATTTTAAGACGTGCAGTAAGACATGGCAAATCTTGGGATAACCAGCCTTTTCTTTATAAATTATCACCTATTGTAGTTGAATCTATGAGAGATGTTTACCCTGAGTTAGTTGAAAAAAGAGAATACATATCAAAAGTAATACTTGAAGAAGAAAATAATTTCAGTGCTACACTCAACCAGGGTGTAAGAATGATGGATGAAATAATCGCACAGATGAAAAAATCTGGGAAAACACAGGTACCAGGCAAAGATGTATTTAAACTTTATGATACATATGGTTTCCCTGTCGAATTAATAAAAGAAATTGCTCTTGAGCAAGGATTTAACATTGATGAAGATGAGTACAGAAAAGAAATGGAGAAACAGCGCAGCCGAAGTCGTAGCAGTCGTGAGAAAAAAGAATTCACAGCACTTAAGACAAGTGGTGCAGGGGTTGGAACAGTTGTAAATTTGTATGGTAAAGAATATGAACCTATATTCAAAGTAGAAACTGAGGTTAAAGCAATATTTAGAAATGATAATAAAGAAATTCCATCTCTCAAAGAAGGAGAAGATGGAATTATTGTTCTTCAAGAAACATGTTTTTATGCCCAATCAGGCGGTCAGGTTGGAGATACCGGTCGTATTTTCAATGAGTCTACTACACTGGAAGTTACTGATACACAGAATTTTAATTTGCATAAAGTAAAGGTTATCAAAGGTGAAATAAAAACAGGAGATAAGGTTAGTGCAGAAGTTGATTCTTTGAGACGCAGTTTTATAGCAAGACATCACTCTGCGACTCATCTCCTTCAGGCATCTTTACGTCAGGTTCTTGGAAGCCATATTGAGCAAAGAGGGTCTTTGGTATCATCGGATTACTTGCGTTTTGATTTTACCCATTTTCCCATTATCAAGAAAGAGGAACTGGATAAAATTGAGGAAATAGTGAATGAGAAAATAACAGCAAATTTAGAGGTTAGAGTTGTTCAAACTACACTTGCCAGGGCAAAGGAGATGGGTGCACTGGCAATATTTCAGGAAAAATATGATGAAGAAAATGTCAGGGTTGTTTCAATTGGCGAGCCTCCTGTAAGCAGAGAATTATGCGGCGGGACACATGTTGAAAAAACAGGCGAGATAGGTTTATTTAAAATTACTGGTTGTGAAGGAATAGCAAAAGGCATCAGGAGGATTGAGGCGGCATGCGGATGGCCTGCTTATCTATTTACAAGGGAGCAATTCAGAATACTGAGTGAAATATCAGCGGCGGTTAATCTGCCGGCAGACAAGTTATCAAAAGGAATTAAAGAACTTATTGAAAACAAAAAGATGGCAGATGATTCTATAAAGCAGCTGCGCAATCAAATAATCCAGGCAGGGATTGCGGACCTGATAGACAAAAAAGAAGAAATTAAAGGGGTTTCTATTATAGCTGGACAAATAGAGAACGCTTCTTATGATTCTCTGATGCATCTTTATGAATTAATTGAAAAAAACACAAGACCGATTATTGCCATATTCGGTGCTATTTTAGATAACAGGGCAGTTATAGTGGGCAGAGCGAGCAAGGAATTAAAAGAAAGAATCCATTTAGGTCAAATTATGAAAGAAATATCGAAAATTATTCAGGGTGGTGGAGGTGGCAAAACTTTAAAAGCACAAGCCCAGGGTACAGAAAAAACAGGGATTCATGAAGCAATAAATAAAGCAAGAGAATTAATAAAAGAACAATTAAAAAAGGGATACCCCTAGTTTCTCACGAAACTAACAGGGGTACAGGGGGGGGTAAAATGGGTGTAATTGGGAATTTTGTAAAGAGGTGGACGGTTAAAAAAATAATGAAGGATTTACCGAAAGCATCAAAAGAGAATTTAGTGAGGCTTGCAAAGATGGCGGAGAGACTTGCTGCTCTTCCAGAAGATAAGGCAAAGGCGAGAATAGTTGGGGAAATGTTTGAAAAAGAACATCCAAGTTTGATTTATTCCAAGAATATATTAGGGAAACTGCATCCGAATTGCAGGGATAAGTTCGCTGTTAATCTTATGGTTAACCACCTTCTTATCAACAATGGAATAAGAGAAAGCTTTAGAAAAAAAGAAGGTTTTCAGCCACCCACAACAATTCTTATCAGTCCCACAATGAAATGTAACCTCAGATGCCAGGGATGTTATGCTGCAGATTATGTAAGGGAAGATGACTTAAGTCTTGAAATAATGAACAAAATAGTCAAAGAAAGCAAGGAAATCGGAAATTCATTTTTCACGATTCTGGGCGGGGAACCATTT
>MNUO01000107.1 GCA_001871015.1 Candidatus Desantisbacteria bacterium CG1_02_38_46 | reverse complement strand
TGCTTTGAAGAAGAGCATCCCAGCGTGATTTATGCCAAGAAAATCCTTGGTAAACTTCATCCCAATTGCCGTGATAAATTTTCAGTTAATTTGATAGTTAATCATCTCCTTATCAACAATGGAATAAGAGAAAGCTTTAGAAAAAAAGAAGGTTTTCAGCCACCCACAACAATTCTTATCAGTCCCACAATGAAATGTAACCTCAGATGCCAGGGATGTTATGCTGCAGATTATGTAAGAGAAGATGACTTAAGTCTTGAAATAATGAACAAAATAGTCAAAGAAAGCAATGAAATCGGAAGTTCGTTTTTCACAATCCTCGGTGGAGAGCCATTTATATACCCACATCTTTTTGAATTCCTGGCTGGTCATAGCGATTGCTATTTTCAGATTTATACAAATGGAACCCTGTTAGATGATAATACTATAAAGAAGCTTGTGAAACTCGGGAATGTAGCACTTATGTTCAGTTTAGAAGGTTTTAAAAAAGAAACAGATGAAAGGCGGGCTCCAGGTGTTTATGATAAGGTAATGGATGCTATGGACAGGACAAGGGAAGCGGGAATACTGTTTGGTTATTCCTGTTATGTTACAAAATACAATGTTGAGACAATAATGAGCGATGAGTTTATTGATTTAATGATAAACAAGGGAGCTTATATTGGCTGGTATTTTCTGTGTATGCCAGTAGGAAAAGACCCTACAACAGAATTTATGCCAACTCCACAACAAAGACTTTATTTGAAACTCAGACGGGATTATATTCGAGATAATAAACCATTATTTATTATTGATTTCTGGAATGATGCTCCTTTTGTGCGGGGCTGCATTGCTGCAAGGCAATTTATTCATATAAATTCCCGTGGTGATATTGAGCCCTGTATCTTTGCGCATTTTGCTAGTGATAATATCAAAACTTCAGGTCTCAGACAGGCATTGAAATCTCCATTCTTTAAAGCACTTAAGGACAGGCAGCCATACGATGAGAATATGTACCTTCCCTGCACGCTCATTGACCACCCCGAGGTAATCCGTCAGGTATATGAAGAGACCAATCCCTATCCCACACATGAAGGAGCAAGGAAAATGCTCACAGACCCAAAAATTCGTCAGGAACTGGATAATTACTCGGAAGAAGTCAAAAAACTTTATCAGAAAATCTGGGAAGATGAAGTAAATAAAGGGATGTGGAGAATTGCCAGGGATGATTACCGCAGAAAGAAGGCAGGCTTGGAAGTGGATTAAAAAAGGGGACTAAAGGGGACTGGCTCTCCGATTTAACATCGGAGTGCCTGTCCCCTTTTTTGATTTACTTAATATCTTTCCCGTCTTCTTCCGCCAAATCCACCGCCACCGCCGCCGCCTCTGCCTTGCCGATATCCGCCGCCACCGCTACCATGCTCACGCGGAGGCTTTGCTTCAGCAACAGCAATATTACGGCCCATAAAATCTTTTTCATTCAGTTCTGCAATAGCTTTTTTTGCTTCTTCCTCAGTGGACATTTCCACAAACCCAAAACCCTTTGACCTTTCAGAGTACTTGTCTTTAATGATGTTGACGCTCTGCACAGTTCCGACCTGTGAAAACAGTTCCTTCAAATGGTCTTCAGTGGTTTCATAACTCAAATTCCCAACATAAAGTTTTGTCAATTTTTCTCCTTTTCACTATTCTGGGGCCTATACTGTTCCTCCTTTCCATGCGGCCTCGAGACATGTTGAAATTATTTCACCAGATAATTGGTTAAAAATTGTTTTTACGATATCGGACTACCTGGCTTCACTGATTTTTCCGGGATAAGAATATGAATGCCAGATTCATCCTGGGCTGCGAGGAGCATTCCATTACTTTCTACTCCACGGATTGCTCTGGGTTCGAGATTTGTGATAACTACAATATTTTTTCCTTCCAGATCTTCTTTCTTATAGTAATCTCTGATACCGGCTACAATATGTAGCGGCTTGATTCATCGAACAGGAGAACAAACCCCCGTTACCACTTAGTATACTCATTTTTGAAATTTTGTCAAATTATATGTTTCGTGGTAAAAATAAACACAGAAATTTGACAAAATTTGGTTTTATAGTATAATATGCACATATACGAATATAAGAACCTTTCCCCCCGCTGCTATCTTGCGATAGCAAGATGCGGGGGTCAAGAACCTTGACAAACGCAAAGGTCCATGGGTCCACTATTCTATAAACAAAGATAAAGTAAATGAATATCACCGGACTATAGAATCAATGTTGAACAAGTGGCTGGAAAATGAGCAGGTTGTTTTGGAAGATAGAAAAAGATTAACAAAAGCAGTGGAATTGAACAGAGGGAATTTCTGTAAGTAGGGCAATAGATTTTTGGAGATTGAAATGCAGCAGACAGAAAGGAAATTGAGCATTTTTGAAAAGTATCTGACCGTCTGGGTTGGATTGTGTATTGTGGCGGGGATATTGCTGGGAAGGTTTTTCCCACAGGTTGCAAAATATCTCGATAGCCTTTCAGTGGCTCATGTATCCATACCTATAGCAATCTGCCTGTTCTTTATGATGTATCCGATTATGGTGAAGATTGACTTTGCTGAAGTTGTCAAGGCAGGAAAAACTCCAAAGCCAGTTCTATTGACCCTCGCTATCAATTGGGGTGTAAAACCTTTCACGATGTATGCAATTGCAGGATTTTTTCTTGCGTATGTGTTTAAGGGCATGCTTCCCGGAACAGAGGTTGTGAAGGACGGCGCCACTGTGGAATTGTTCAGGTCATATATTTCTGGAGCGATACTTCTTGGAATTGCACCCTGCACAGCAATGGTTCTGATGTGGGGATACCTTGCAAAGGGAAATGACGGGCACACGCTTGTTATGGTTGCTATAAACTCCCTGACAATGCTTTTCCTTTATGCGCCGCTCGGCGGATTTCTTCTGAAGGTTAACAAAATGCCAATTCCCTGGATTACGATTTTTCTTTCAGTGATGATATATGTTGCACTACCATTAATTGCGGGTTATTTCACGCGGAAAAAAGTGCTTGAGATAAAGGGCAAGGAATGGTTTGAGAAAAAATTCCTGCCATACCTGACTCCTGTTTCGATTGTCGCTTTACTCTTTACGCTTATACTTCTTTTTTCTTTCAAGGGCGATTTGATAATTGCTCAGCCACAGGTTATAGGGTTGATAGCAATCCCTCTTACAATCCAGACTTTTTTAATATTCGGGATAACTTACTGGCTTGCCAAAATCCTTAAGCTGACCTACGAAGACGCAGCGCCTTCGGCAATGATAGGAGCTTCCAACCATTTTGAAGTGGCAATTGCAACATCCACAATGCTCTACGGACTTAACTCTGGTGCAGCTCTTGCAACAGTAGTAGGAGTGCTTGTTGAAGTTCCGATAATGCTTACCCTGGTTAAAATCTGTCTGGCAACAAAAAACTGGTTCAAGTAAATGGGGTCAGGTCTGCGATACATTCAATGTGTGGTGTGTGGGGAAAGAGGTCAATAGGCTGGATGTTATTTATTTTAAAATTGAATTTTCCCAGCATTGCAAGGTCACGCACCATTGTCGCCGGATTACAGGAGACATAAATTATCTTCTTTGGGCGGATAAGAGAGATTCCCTTTATGATTTTTGGATTTAACCCTTCCCTGGGTGGGTCTAATATCATCACATCAACTCCATCTTTCCTCTTTACCATTTCAGATATAAAATTCTTAATCTCGGCTGTGTAGAATCCCGTATTAGTAATATCATTCAGCTTTGCATTTTCCTTTGCGTCTTTGATTGCCTGAGGAAAAGAATCCACTCCAATAACTATCTGGGCCTCTTTTGCCAGGTAGATTCCTATGCCACCTGTACCGCAGTAGAGGTCTATTATGCTCATTTCTTTTTGAGGTACAACCAATTCACTAATTTTTTTATAAAGGATGGCGGTTGCGCTTGAATTTGTCTGAAAGAATGAATATGGCGAGATTTTGAATAGAAGATTATCAATCCTTTCTGTGATATAACTGCGACCTTTCATAACATTTGTTTTTTCTCCAACCGCAATGTCAGACACCCGGTCATTGATTGTGTGCAGCAAAGAATGAACTTCAATATTTTCTCTCTGGAGGAAAGTTGAAAACTGATGTACCAGGTCATCAGTCCAGCTGACCCACGTAGTGGGCGGGGAAGGGTGCGAAGTGGTGACGAGGTTTACCATTCTTTCGCCGGTGTTTTTTCCTTCCCGAATAATCAGATGGCGTAAAAGTCCCAGGTGTGTTTTTGGGTTATATACAGAAAGATTGAAATTTCTTGCAAACTGGCTGAAGAACAGGAGAATTTTATTGGATTCAGGACTGAGCAGGATGCAGTCTTTTATTTCCACAATGCGCGAGAAAAATCCCCTTTCATGCATTCCCACAATCGGTTCGTTTTTTTCGTCCAATCCAAAGGAAAATTCCATTTTGTTGCGATAATAGATATACTGGGGACTTAGCAAAATGGGCAGAAGGGGAGTTTCTAATTTACCAATATGAGCAAGCATTTCCTTTACCAGTTCTTCTTTTATACGTCCCTGTTCCTCGTATGGTATAGTCTGCCAGGCACACCCTCCACATTTTGGAAATACCGAGCAGAGCGGATTTGTTTCTATTGGAGATTTCTCTAAGACTTCTACAATTGAGCCTTCTGCATAATTATGTTTTTTCTTATCAATTCTTACTTTTAATTTCTGTCCGGGGATTCCTCCAGCCACAAATATAACAAATCCTTCTGGCTTTGCAACGCCTTTGCCCGTGGAATCGAATTTTTCAATTTTAAGGATTATCGTGTCACCATAATTCACTTTTTGGGGACCCCTTTGAATTGTGAATCAAAAATGGTCGCTGTCCCTATTTTTCTATTTTTGAAATAATCTTCAAGAATTTGACGGTGGTCAAAGGCAAGGTTTTCAGGTAAATTATCTTTTATGAAAATTCCTATGTCTATAGCGTCATCACTTGCTTTTGGAATACCTTTGCCTTTTGCGATGAAAACAGTGGAAATTGTATGTCCTCTGGGGTCCCTTCCGGGTTGAGAATAGGTATGGAATTGATGCAAATTTTCAATATCAAGTCCAGTTTCTTCCTTTGCTTCCCTTACTGCTGAAGATTCCAGACTTTCCCCATAATCAACAAATCCACCAGGAATAGCCCATCCATATGGTGGATTTTTGCGCTCGATAAGGATAATGCCATTGTCAATTTCAATAATTATATCAACTGTTATTTTTGGTATTCTTTTAATTTTGTCATTGCGAACCCCTGCGGGGTGAAGCAATCTATATTTCTTCATATAAATCTTTCCAGTCTTTATTCAATCTATTAATCAAATCAATTTTTCTCTTTCTGGATCCGCTTTTAATTTGTTTTTCTCTTGCTATGGCATTATTAATATCATTAAAAATCTCATAATATATTAATTTGTTAACATTATATTTTTTTGTAAAACCATCAACCAATTTTAATTTATGCTCATACACTCTCTTTTTCAAATTATTCGTAACGCCAGTATAAAGAACGGTATTTTTGTAATTTGTCATTATGTATACATAATAATTTCTTTCATCAGATTGCTTCGTCACTTCGTTTCTCGCAATGACAGAACTGCGTCACCACTACCTTCTTAAATGCTTCGAATGCTGGTTTATTAAATAAAACAAACACAATTTCCTTCAGAGAAGATTTGTCAATTTCTTCAAGATGTGCCTTTACTTCCTCCATCATTATTTCTGCTGCTTTTTTCACAGGAAACCCACCTACACCACAGCCAAGCGCTGGAAACGCAGCAGATTTCATTTTCTTTTCTTCCGCGCGTTTTAGCGAATTTCTTGTGCAAGTTCTGATTTTTTCTTCATCGGTGTCAAAATTCATTCCCATTGTTGCCGCATGAATCACATATTTTGCCTTGAGGTTCCCTGCGCCTGTTACAGCCGCCTCTCCAATGGCAATTGGACCAGTTTTATTGCATTCGTCCTGTATGGATTGCCCGCCTTTGCGTAGAATTGCTCCAGCCACACCGCCGCCCATAATCAGGCGGTTATTAGCAGCATTGACAATTGCTTCTGTTTCCTGCTCAGTAATATCGCCCTGGATAACTTTGATTTCTGTCTCTTTTATTCTCATTGCTGACCTCCCTACGGTTCTTTTCTCTTTATCTGCGGAACTCTATCGAAATCGGTATCATAGGAATAAATCTCTTCAATATTATTCTCTCTCATCAATATTATATGGTAGGCATCAATAAAATCAATATTCGCTTCTTCATATAGACTGATGCTTTCCTCTAATAAATTCTTGTTTTGAAAAATAAGATTAGGTGTATTCAAGATTTTCTCAATTCTAAACCGAATTGCGTCTTTTTCATATTTGTAAATTTTCTCTAAAACCCAGATTATTTCAGCAATAACCATATCAGAGATAAATAGTTTTTCCTTTCCGTCTACAGCTCTTTCCAGTAACTTTTCACATGCGTCAGCTTTTTTTTTATCATCTTCTGTTAAGTATCTAAGGATTACGTTGGCGTCTACGAGGTACATATTTACCTTGTATAATATAGTTAGGCAATTATTGTAGTGGCAGAGTTTACTCTGCTGTCTGGTAAAGATTTTTCGTAGTCCTAACTATTTATACAAATTTCACCACCTTTCTCTTAGATTTTTTGGATTGGGGACGTAAGAGCGTCATTAGTCCTATCCAGACCATGTCGAGGATGCAATGGAGATTGCTACATCGTCCTCAATCCTTGCTTTAATTTTATGATTATGATAGAAACACAGGATAAGCAAGAGCAAAAACCGGATAAAGAACAAAAAGAAAAATATCTTCCTGTGGGTATAG
>MNUO01000090.1 GCA_001871015.1 Candidatus Desantisbacteria bacterium CG1_02_38_46 | reverse complement strand
ACTTATCCACCTTCTGTACAATGAAGCAAAAGATAAAAATCACAAAGTTACTGGGGCCGACGAACTAATTGGTATGATAGAAGCTTCCTATAAGGAAGATGTTACTGATGTGCGTTTTTCTGCCGGAGCGCGTAAATTTGAAATTTTCTGCGGAACAGGAATAGAACATCTTCTTGAGGATATAGACCCTGAAGGAAGAGAAATTTATGCAAAAATATTTTCCCAATATTCTTATCCTGCAGATATTAGAATGGTTGGACTGTGCACCGCAAAAGACATGTTCGGGCATGTTCCTATGGACTTTTCTTCTTATGCGAGGGAAGGTTATGAAATCCTTTTGAAAAACGGTTATGACAGAAAATGGATTGATGAAAATGTAGAAGAGTCTGGCGTGGATTTAGGAAGCTGGAAATGGAAGATTAAAGATGAAACAGTATTAGCGCAATTAAGAAATAAAGTTATATTTATGGCATTCGGTGACAACCTTGCTCAGATTTCACAAGCTGTGAAAAATAGACTGTTGAAGTTTGGATTAACCGGGCAAACAATCAAAGCAAATGCACAAACATTCGGAGGAAATTTAAAAAAATGGAAGGGAATAGAAGAAAAGCCCTCAGAGATGAGAGAAAAAATAATTAAAAGTATTGGGCCTGCAATTCACGTGCTTGTTTTAGAGGAGCGTGGAATTTATTCCAAGGAAAGATATCCTGTTGCTATGACTTCCTGCGATTTTCTTGACCTTGGAATTCCTGATAAAGAATTGCTTGTTCTTGTTGATAACCTTCCCAAAATTATTTATTTAATGAAAAAGGATTACAATAACAGCGCGCTTATTTTTGCTGACGGTACATCAGGTGCAAGAACACCCACTTTTGCTTTCCGCTATCCTTCCTGTAAAGACAAAGTAAAAGAACTGTTCGCGATTGAAGAAAATGCTGTTTACGGTTGTATGGGAATCGGAAAGGAAACAATTGAGGAGTGGAAAAGAGAGATGATTAAAGAAAGAGAGATGGCACAAAAATTACTTGTCAGTGTCCTTGAGAAAAGATTATTAGATGCTTCCCTCATCCTAGCGGAAATTTCAAGATATATTTACCAGAAAGAGAAAATAGAAGAATTAATAAGCCTTGAAATAAAAGCAAGAGAAAGAGGGCTGGACACTAATTTTTACAAAATCCAGCGTGAAATTCTTGGAAAAATTAACAGAGGCATAAATCTGAAAGAGCTGGACTTCGGTGCATTTTTAGTTATAGGAGGAAGATATATTTTTAATGGAAAAATCTCCAGTGATGAACTTTTGCAGATAAGGGAAAATTATGAAGATATATTAAAACAGAAATCCGCAAGATTGAGCAGTAAAGTTATAGACTATGTATTCAAGGAAAAATACACTCCGCAGGAAGAAAAATTCTGGGAAATCTCCACCGGCGTTTCAGGTTCTTTGAAAGCAGTGGAAGAATTGCATCTGAAGCTTGAAACAAAAGAAATCAGGAGGAAACAGTATTTAGAAGCAATAAGATTGGGCAAGAGAAGAAATTCTTTTAGTGAAGAGATGAAAAAACAGGAAAATAATATTCAGGAAATTTACCGCAGTGCAATTCCTCTTTCTTCCTTCTTTTTCAAAGAAAAGGACCCGGAGAAATGCGAAGAGATATTTGGAAAGTTTCTTGCCAAGAACAAAAAGGCATGGCAAAAGTTAATTACCAATTTTTCTGTTTCTCCTGAAGAAATTACTCAAGAAATAGAAACTGTTTTCCGCGGAGGGGAAATCCTTGAGAGTGAATACCAGGGACTGGCAAAAAGAATAGGAAAGTTCTTTGAGCTATGTAAGGATGATAAAGCCATTGAAAATGTAGCGAAGGTTGCAGAGTTGCTTGACATTGCCCTTCTCATGCAGGAAACAATTAAAATTGAAGACGAGCATTCTGCGTGGGTTGCCTTTGCCAGGTTCTTTGACCTTACAATAAATAATCACATTTTTGATTATTACCCCTATCATTATTCAATTGAAAGGACTTCAGCATTCAAAAACTGGTCAAGAGATAAAATCTTTAAACTCGCAACACTGCATCACAGAATTACTTATCAATATATCCGCGCAATCATAGAGAAAAAAACAGAATTTAAAGACAAAACTACCGCGTCTAAGAATCTGTGGTTTGGAAAAATCCAGAAGGGTAAGATTATCGAGCAGGCAATAGGAATAAAAGTAGAAAAAGAAGAAGAGAAATTCTGGTTTTCCTATGCAAGATTCAGGGACATTTCCACATTGATACATGACGGTTATCCAATTCCTGAAATAGTTGATTCATTTGACCCTGAACTAATTAAATTCAGGGAAAGAGTGAATATCGGGATAGTATACCCGTTAGGAAACACTACGGTAAGTGTCGCTCTGGAACAGGGGCCAAAACTTGCAAAAGACAATAACATAAACCTCTTCCTTGTTCCTTTCCCGGAAATAGAAAAAGGATTATTGAAGGCAAGAGAAGCATTTTTCCGTGATGAAAATAATAACTGGAAACTGGTAAGATTCTCAAATCTAATTGTCCTGCACGCATGCTGGCTGCATTTTACGCATCCTTTAAGGATGGAGATTGAGCAACTTGGACTTCCGCTAATTCAACCATTCCTGTGGGAATCTGCAACTTATTTAAAATGCGAGTATCCGGCAATGCTTAAGGGTAGCGGAGTAGCTTTACCTAAACAGGAGAACTGGTACAGGAAAGATACAGAGAGATTTAATGAAAAAGCAAAAGTGAAAATAAGGAAAATTATCAAGGACCTTGCCAGGGACTGCGAAGTTATAATTGTTAAAGCAGAGAAAGAATCCGGTGGTAGAAGGTCGAAAATTCTTCCCGTTAGAGACGGTAAAATATTTTATGCAGATAAAATAGAAGAGCTCGTAGAAATTAGTTATGATATTTCAAAGACCGACAATGTAGTTATACAGGAGGCAATTAAATCGAATGTCCGTGAACTTTACACGAATAAATTTCTTGAAACTCTAAAGGAAAGATTTATCAGAGAACTTGGAATCGGCATTGATGTGGATGCTCCGCTCTTTTCTTATTTCAGGGTAATTTTGATGAAGAGACCATCCGGAGAATTCATACCTACTCATTACATCACAGTTGTAAGTAGTGCTGCAATTGCAAATGTAGGGCAGGGAGGTCGACTTTTTGAATACCGTGATGAAAAAATAAATGTAAAATACCGCGAAGACTTGAGAAGAGAAATGGAAAGAGTGTCTCCATCTTCAATTAAGGCCGAAGAGAAATATATTAAAAATAACAGGAGGAAAATAATTGAAAGCTACCTTGAACTGCATCCTGAATTTGCCAAGGGTGTGAGCTTCGAGGAAAAAGTTAATAAAATCGGCGTTGCAGACTGGAACATTCTTTATGAAATGGGCGATTACATTCCTGTTTTTTTAGTAAATAGGAATGATGAAGTTGTTAAAGTGTACGATGAGGAAAATGAAGTTTTTATCCCTTTATCTAAAAATGTCCGCCACGGCGGATCTACCTCGGGTATGATAAAAATAAAAATTTATGATGATAAAGGAAAGGTGCAGAATCCACCGGTAAAACTATTTGAGGGTGATAAAAAAAGGAATCTCTTCTGGAGCTATGCCAGGGAAAAAAAGAAGAAAAGAAAAATGAGGTCTTTAGCGGTTGTTAAAATTGAGCCAAACCCTGGAGCAGGTTTGTGGAGACCACACAATGACCGTGTAAAATTAGCAGGAAGAGATGGCGAGGGTGTTTACCTCGTTTTCAGTATTTTGGGAGAATGGGGAAAAAAATACAAGGATTTGACAAAATCCAAAAAAAGTATATAATTAAAATTGTAAATTTAATCGGGACCGCTACAATACTTCTGGGGGTTTAATAATTGCTATACTTGATTGTTTTTAATGCTTCTCTGGAAAATCTTGAGGATACTCTTTATTATTTTCATTGTGACATTCGTGAATACAATTTAAAAAATGGAATTTCTACCAGGGATGCTCTGCCATCTTTTGTTTTCGGGGTTTTGCCTTCTTGCATAGACAAGAATTTAAAATTTAAAAAAGCTTTTTATTTTAATAAAAAAGATAATCTGGAAGAAATTGAGTTTGATTCTCCTTTAAAAGCCGACATTGTTCACTTTCTCTTTCTTAATCCTTTTCAGGAATCCAGATTGCATCGTTTATTGTCTGACTCTTTTGGTAAGGGAAAAATAGCGATGGTCAATCCTTATAACAGGGGGGTTTTAAATTGCGAAAGTAAGTTCAGGACTTATGAAATTCTTAAAGAAAATAATATTCCAGTTCCTCTTTGTTTTAAAATATCAAAATTTAATAAAATTGGTCTAAACAGTCTGAAAGAAATTTTAGAAGACATCAAAAGTGACGGTATTTTTGTCCAGCCGGAGCATGGAACAGAAGGGATTGACTGCAGATTTTTTAAAAAATCTGAGATTGAAAACATTTTTGAATATATAAGTAATAAAAACGAGGATTTAATAATTAGAGAAAAGAGGGGAAGCACAAGGAGAGCAGGTTTAGGAGCCGATTTTTTTGTTTTAAGAATCAATGTAACTTATGATGGAGTTTATCAGGCGGATAGCGGTTATGTAATGCAAGGCAGGGAAGAGGTTGTCAGTGCAATCAGGAAGGCAGAGAAAAAAAATATCAATGAAATATTAAATTCTTTCGAAAAAGAGGAAATAGATTGTATAAAAAAAACTGCCTGCGAATCAACGGAAAAAATTTTTCAGGGCAGCAAGCCTTCCCTTCTTATTGGTATTGATGTAGTTGTGGAAGACAATATTCCTTATATTATCGATGTTAATCCGCGGCCTGTAGTTGTTGGTTCAAGGATTATAGGGAATAACAAAATAAGTCTCGGTGAGAATTTTGGCAAAGGAGTAATGCAAAGATGGAATGGGAAGATTTGATAAAAAAATTTAAGCAAATCTACAACGATGATAAAAATCTTATTTTTTTATCTGTTCCTGGAAGAGTAAATTTATTAGGGATGCATGTCGACCATCGTGGTGGTTCGGTTAATCCAATTGCTACAAGAGAAATGAAAATAATTGTGCAGAAAAGAATTGACGATACAGTGCAGGTTTTTAATTCCGACGAAAGATTTGCCGAGCAAAAATTTTTAATTTCCGAAGAAATACCGGATAAGGTTGAATGGAACCAGTGGATTAATAATATAAAGATTGAAAAGGGAAATTGGGTAAATTACATAAAGGCAGGAGTTCTATATTTTAAAAATAAATTTTTTGAAAATAAAATTTCCGGGATGAATTTATTAATTGATAGTGATATCCCGATGGCTGGCGGTTTAAGTTCTTCTACAGCGCTTAACATGGGAGCTTCTTTTGCTTTTCTCAAAGTAAACGATATTTCTTTACCTGATGAGGAATTTATCGATTCTTGCGGTGAAGCAGAATGGTATGTCGGGACAAGGGGTGGTAAGGGGGACCAGGCTGCAATTGTTTTAAGTAAGAGAGGAAACATTTCGCACATTTCCTTTTCTCCTCTAAAAATAGAGCATCTTTCTTTCCCGGAGGATTATTGCGTTGCAATTTGTAATACTTTTAAGGAGGCAAAAAAATCAGAAGGGGCAAAAAATATTTTTAATGAAAGAGTGGCAACTTATGAAATTTCCCTTTTTTTAGTTAAGGAACAATTCCCATCTCTTTACTCGATAAAAATGCTCAGAGACATAAATACTAAAAATTTTGAACTTTCTTATATCTATAAAATTTTGAAAACACTGCCTCTAAGAATTTCTCGAAAAGAATTAAATAAAAAATTATCTTCGAGAAAAAAAGAATTGGAGATAATTTATAAAACTCATGAAGAATTAAAAGAGGGATACCGTGTTCGCGGTGTTTTTCTTTTTGGAATTGCAGAAAGCGAAAGAAGCAGAATTTGTGCGGATTTTTTAAGAAAAGGAGAGATGGAAAAGTTTGGAGAGCTAATGAATATTTCTCATAACGGAGATCGATTAAAAGAATTAGAGTTAGAAGATAATTCTCCTCTTTACCAACAGCCGGGAGGGTATGCTGTAAGTTGTGAGGAGGCTGACCGAATAGTTGATTTAGCCCTGAAAACACCAGGAGTTTTAGGAGCAAGATTGGTTGGGGGAGGCCTGGGCGGATACGTTGCTGTTTTATTAAAAAAAGAAGATACCGAAGGATTAAAAAAAGTATTGAAAGAAAATTATTATGATATTAAAAATCTTCCTCTCGGGGTAGAGATATGTTTTCCTCAGGACGGTCTGAGGCAATTGACTTTTTAAATGATGGAAAATAAGCAAAGCTTGTTTCTCGTTAGATAAACGTCGATGGCAGATCAAAATAAAGAACAGAATTTAAAAAAGAATATAGCAATACTTGGCTGGGCAAGTTTTTTTGAGGATGTTTCCAGCCAGATGAATTATTCTCTGTTGCCTCTGTTTCTGGCAAATGTCCTTGGGGTGAATAAAGCATTTATAGGATTAATTGAAGGAATAGCGGAGACAACAGCGAGTTTCTTAAAGGTTCTTTTTGGGTGGCTCTCTGACAAGTTGAAATCGCGAAAAATTTTCATTCTAACAGGATATGGAATTACTGCTGTAAGTCGACCATTCCTTTCGATAGCAAGCAGAGGCTGGCATGTTTTAGCACTGAGGTTTTTGGACAGGACCGGGAAAGGAATGAGGACTTCTCCCAGAGATGCTTTAATTGCAGATTCCTGCACGGAAAGCGAAAGGGGCAGGGCGTTTGGTTTCCACCGTGCAATGGATACTTCAGGAGCGGTTGCAGGACCTCTGTTAGCATTTTTCCTTTTTTCTAAAGCAGGAATGAATTATCGCAGCATATTTTTAATATCTGTTGTCCCTGCGATTGT
>MNUO01000077.1 GCA_001871015.1 Candidatus Desantisbacteria bacterium CG1_02_38_46 | reverse complement strand
CCCCGAGATGGTATGCCCTGAACCATAGAAAGTGCCACAATAGCAACCAGTTATTACCCCCGAGAGGGTATGCCCTGAACCATAGAAAATGCCATAACTGCAACCAGTTATTACCCCCAAGAGGGTATGCCCTGAACCATAGGCAATGCCACGATAGCAACCAGTTATTACCCCCGAGAGGGTATGCCCTGAACCATAGAGAATGCCATAGCCATAAAATGTCGTCTGTGTGCCAGGTTGATAGGTATTAACAATTTCACAGTCAAATACTCCACCATGAGTCGCCGCTGAAGTAAAATCTACAATAGGTTGATCTTTCGTTGTTCCATTTGAGCGAATTGATACATTCCGACTTGAAAGATATATTCTGGCGCAAGGGAATTGAACAGAATCTACGTTATTGGTAGTTATCGTCAAGGCACCTGCAGCAATAGTTGCAAGAGTATCCCTTTGCTGGTCATAAGCTTCAGGGGCAATATCGGCCAGGACAATCCTATTATGTCCTGCTACAGTCGTCCAGGGGGCGTCTGCTGTAATGTCCTGAATTACGTTCAGTATTTTAGTCGCTGTATTCGTATGCCCGTCATACATCGTAAGTGTGCCATCACCTATGCTGGTAATATCCACAATGGTTGCGTCGTTCTTCTGAAGGGTGAGTTTACAGGTGTTTCCCGAGATGGTGCGAGTATAATAGATTCTATCAGCCGATAATCCTCCAGGTAAAGTCCCACTGGATTTTACTCTAACTGGAGTTCCAGCCGCAGGAGGGGCAGTACCAAACGTCAAAACGTCTGTATCTACATTTACGTCTGTTGCCTGATTGCAGGTATATGCGGTTTTGTAAGTCTCAACAAACCAGTTGGCAGGATGGGTGCAATAAAGGGCTATATCAAGATTTAGAGCCTCGATTTTTGATGTTCCCTGCAAATCAATAATTGCTTTATTTGCAAACGCTAAAGCCCCTGTATTCCCCCAGATTCCATCAGAATTAGCAAGCAATCTGCCACGATTCGTATCTGTTGTTCCTACAAGATTATAACCTGTCCTAATCTTAAGATGCCCTGAAGTGCCATTCATAAAATAGAGCATTCCAGGAGTTGCCCCTCCAGTTATCGTCACTGCGAGAAGTCCGGTATAGGCTGATAAATCATCATCCATTAGAACATTATGACCAGCGGCAATAACAACAGCATCCCCATCAGCAGGCTTTATTCCTCCTACCCAGGTTGCGCCGGCTGACCAATTTCCTGATGCATTTGATGTGATAGTTGCCATTTTATAAAGCCTTTATTTCCAATAAATTCTCTTTAGATTTTAAATCAGATAAATCCTGCCCTAAAACTAAATATCCTTCATCAAATTTTCCACTTCTGTTTCTGTATAAATCATTTCAGAGATGATAATTTCAGAAGGAATATCCACTTTTTTAAGCCTTTCAAATATTAGCAAAGCTAATTGAGTCTCATCTTCTTTGCCATCTTTTAACATAACAATATCATTAATATGAGTACCATCTAATCGTGCCACTGTAAAACGGCATTCAACTCCCCAGGGACGGAAAATGATTTTGTGAGTAATATATTGATAGTCTTTGAGTTTCATTGTCTCACCTATCGTTGTGTCCCGGTCTCCGCCAGCCTTAATACTTCCATCTGCAAGATATGGGCCGTCCACGTATTAGAAACTATGTCTTTCAGCCGTGATATTGATATTGGGAAACCGTGCTGGCCTAAATAAACATAAAAGCTATCATTAGCAATATCAACATCTGCTATTTTTGGAGTTATTTTTAACATAGTTTTCCCTGCTCTTCACTTTATACTACGACACAAATATTGTTTTTGTTTGTTTAAGATTTTCCCCATGAAACTTTACGTCTCGCATTTGAAAAATTAATCCAAGTAGTTCATTTGCTCGAAGAGTAAGAGTTCCTGTTCCTGTTAATTCAGAATCAATCAATCTTAAAAATCTCTCCATTCCGATAATCCCCCTTTAGTTTCTTTTTTTATCTTCTTAGTTTTCTTCTTCCCAGGTTCCCCTTCAATAGTCTCTTGCATACTTTCCGCATCAACCCCTTGTTCATAAATCAATTCAGGATACATTTCATCTTCAGTTGCTTTTCGCAATCGCATACGAGCATATCCACCAATACCCAATCTTTTTGATATTTCAGAAGAAGGGATTCCGACAGATTCAGTCACAGGTCCGTGTTTTACTCCTAACAAACCTTTTGCTCTTCCTTCAAAGTTTATTGTTTCTGAAACAGGATAAGAAATGTCAATCAACTGTTCAGGTCTTTTTTTCACTTTCTTAAAAATAGGTTCCTGATTATCATCAAAATCTACTGCTTCTTTAATTTTAAAAAATTCAGGAAATCCATTAAGTTTATTCTTTAAAAAGAAAATGCTTCCCCAAAAATCATATTTCTGAAAACGATCAAATTCAGCAATTTCATCAGAAACCCTATCAGACATAGGACCCCTTGAAGCCTTAACAGAAGCAAAAGTTCCTTTAGATGTTCCCGTAGTTACATCAGCAGGTTCATTCAATCCTGAAATAACCATTTGTAAAAGATCTGTATCTTGTTCTTTAATACTGGTCAAATTAGGATTCTTTGCTTCGACTGTCATCCCTGGAGGAAGTACCAATGTTCCTCCTGGAGTCTTCTTTTGAAAAATTGCTGTTTTAGCTCTTTCTTCATCAGATAAAGTCAACCACAATTTAAAATCTCTTGGATTATCAAAAGAAAAAACCCATAAATAAGATCCCGCCGCTTTCTTATGATCTATTTCATACTTCTTTAAATTCTCATAATGATTTAACCATTCAAGAACTGTTCTCAAATACGAAATAGATCTACGAGTAATAAGTCCTTTATCCCATGAAATAACAAATCGGAAATATCCCCCCAAAGAAGAATATCTCTTTTTTCGACTTCTTGAATCTTGTTGAAGACTTATATTATATCCTCTACAATCGTTATGATCTCTGTAATTTGTTTTCGTAGCGGGCAAAGTAGCCAATTCTGGATACCGAGCTATATAAATGCTCGGAATTTGGCTTATTAGATTCCCCCTTTCATCATTTACATTATAAAATAAAGGCATAGTAACTTTGGTGGGATGATAAATTATTCCTGTATTGTCTTTTCCATCTTTACCAATTAAAACAGGATCAATAAAATCAATTTCTATAAATCCATCGAGATGACAAGTTAAACAAAGAAAAAGTTCTCCTTCAATAAGAGCCCTTCCAACATACTTGGACCAATAAGAATAAAGTCGATTTCTTGGATCAAGTTCAGTGTTCTCTATTTCTTCTTGAATCTCTTGAACTCCTGAAGTTGTTTCATATCCCCATCCCGTTAATCTACCAATTTTTCCTGTAATCGCTGTATTTACTTGAGGATTTCTTTGAAATTTAAGCCAACATTGTTTTTGAAGATACTCTCTCGTTAATTGAGGATCTTCTTTGTCAGGACCTAAAGAAATGGGAAAACCATCTTCATCCTTTCTTGTTCCTGTTTCAGAAGAAGCATCATATTGCCAGGGCATAGAAAATTTAAACTTTGAAAGGACATCATCAGGCATGTCCATTATATATTGATCTATTTCTTCTCTTTTCATCTTTTTTATGAGAGGGATTAATAATTAATCCCCCTCTCCTTAGATTTTAATATAATATTCTATTTGAATATTTATATCATTATTAACTGTATTATACACCTTAAATAAGAGTAGGTCAAGTCCAGCAAAAAAAATTATTTATAATTTCCTATTACAGACTTATCTGGCATCCATACCCCGAAGGAAGTCATTGATTTTCTTATACGAAATAGATCTGAATTAATGTTGCGTCCACCATAAATAGACCATCCTATTGTATAAATACAGTCATCCTGAATTCCATATTTTTCTCCCTTTTCAGGAGAACCAAACCACTTCTTATCCGTATCGTGATCAAAGACCAACATCTCTTCTCGAAGGATGTCTTCCTTTTTCGATCCCCAAATATTAGTGATCGGACATTTAAATAAACCTGCTTTGATAATATTATAAAGTTCATTGAAGGCTTCTTTCTGTCTATCATAATTCGGATAGACAGGTTCAAAAGAAATCTGTCTGTCTTTACACCAATCTTCCATATCCCAGGTTCCATACCGCTCACTGCAAAGAGAATCTATTCCTTCAAATTCTTCATTACATTTTTCAAGCACTTCTTTGATTGTTTCAAGAGAATGGGTTTCTATATTAGCCAAAAGAAGAATAAGATAAAGGTAGCGGGGAGCAGTTGCAAGCATATTTGCAATATGGGGATTACTACGACTTCCTGGAAGTCCTTTTGCAATAACTCCGACAATCGTTCTGGCTTTTCCTCTTATTGCTGATGGATCTCCTCTATCTATTCCAGCAATTAAGGCAAAATGAGTATCAAATATATTTTCGAGATTTGTAAAATCATTTATTGTTGCCATTTTAGCACTTCCAAAATCACTGGATAAAGCATAAATTTCATCAATTTTTTGCATTCTTTCATAAATTCTTACGATTCTTACACTTATTTCTTCTAAATCTGAAGGCACATGTTTCTCAATAGCGTCTTTTTTAACTTCTATCAGCGTATTTTTCTCTTCGAGAGCAGAAAAAAGAGCAGTATTATTTAAAATACTCTTATCTATTGCATAAATAGAAGTTGCTTCTATCATTTCATCAGTAAAAACCCTTGCTGTACCTACTGACCAAAGATTTAAAAAATAACGCTCGAATTCTCCAAAAGGAAACTTGGCTTTATAATCAGAAAGTTGATCTTCTGTCATCAAAGGATGCCAATAATCTGAAATATCCCCGGTAACACTGTTTCGATATGAATAAAATAGAGTTTTCGTTTTCTTATCAATATAATTAATGTAAAGAGAATAGAGAACATGGGTCTTAGCAGAAACGGTAGAGTCAATCACTCCCATAGCATTAGGTACATTCCTGATTGATCCGTCAAGCTGGACAAAAAACTTAGGATTCTTCATATCGAACATTTCAGAGAAAGTATATCCGGTAATATTAGAAACAATACCAGTGAAAGAAGAAATAGAACGAATCATAGAATCAACATTCCCTTTTTCATTAGTAAGTCTGATTTCCTTTTCCTGGATATTACGTTCTCCCACTTGAGAATGAAGATCGGGAGAATGTCGAATAATATCCCGCATGATGTCAAAATGTACGAACTTAACCTGATCTTTAGAATTAGCTCCGAGCATGATTTGTTGTCGAGGCCAACAGAAAAACTTCCATAACTGGATAAGACAAGCTAAAAAAGACTTTCCTTCCCCACGGGGCCAACAAAGGACAATAAGTCGATTAAGAAACACACCATTTTTCATCTCCAAAGCTTTTCTTAAAACGTTTTTCTGCTTTTCCCACATCTCTTTATAAGAACGTCCTGTATCAGGATGAGGGGTGTCAGGAAGTTCACTCATCTTAACCCAGATTTTAATATCCCCAAAAGCATCCTCATCAAGCGAAATAGGAGTGATTTCTCCGTAACAGTGATCTTCCACCCATTTGATCATACCCTCAGCACCATTACGATATTCAGGAACATTATAATCACGATTAAAAACAGAACCCTTCCCTCTATCCGCTTTCATCGCTTTACGAGTACGGGAAACCACTTTTCTAATTATTTTATCTGACATGAATTTATTCTCCTACAGCAACAACTTTACGGACTACCCTGTTCCTTAACTTCATCGCTCGTTCAGGAGGACGGACATCATCATCAAACTTAATATCAGGAAGCTCCGCTTCGATAAAATAATCAGAAAGACCCAAAGATCTCCAGGTCTGTTCCAACAACTTAATATGCTCCCGCATCTCCTTATAAACAGGATTTATAAAAGGCTTACCTTTATCATCCGTCATAACAGCATCTACAACACCAATCTCTACTATCTTCAATCGACATAAATTCTGATAAATAGGCATTAAATGCAAACCAATCCGCATCAAAGTAGGTTCATCCAGCACAGTAATGAAGTTTCGATATATAACAGCGGCCACAGAACGAAGATAGGTGTTTTCAACCCTGCAACGAGATCCTCTTTCATAATCACACAGATCAGAAGCAGGACATCTTTCTCCACGACAGGGTTTTGCCACTTCCCATGAAATAATCTGTTTCGTACCACTACCATCACTACCCTTTTGAACATGCATAGAACAAAGTTTCATTCTATACAGATCAGGCAGATCAGAAGATTCTTCAGATGATTCTATTGGTAAAGCATCATTGGTTTTCTTTCTTTTCATAATAAAATATCCTCCTTATACATAAACAATATACAATAAATGTGATTGTAGGTCAACATCAATCAAAAAAAGAATAAAATACATTGTAAATAGAATAAGTTATAGAGCAATTTCATTCAACCATAAAATAAAAAAGAAAGAAAGAAATATACCAAAAAACATAAATAAAAATCTACACTCTCTTTAATAGATATTAATAAAAACATGAATAGATAGATAGATAGATAGGGGTAGATAGATAGATAGATAGATAGATAGATAGATAGATAGATAGATAGGGGTAGAAAGAATAATCATGGATTTTACAGGAAAAATTTTGTGGTGGAGTCTCTGCTCATAAAAACAAGGGGGAGCTACTCAAGATAGATTGA
>MNUO01000102.1:7630-8797 GCA_001871015.1 Candidatus Desantisbacteria bacterium CG1_02_38_46 | reverse complement strand
TGTTTTCAAACAAGATACGGCGTTATCAGGAACAATAACGCTCATGACGCTGGACTACGATTTAAAAGTAATAACAATACCGCATAATCTCGGATACGTTCCAATAGTATATATGTTCGAGAGTGATAACGGTTCAAGAATACCGTATTCACTTCCAGGAGGATTATTATTTACTTACTATGTAGATAGCTCAAATATATATGTAGTAGGCGGAGATTTCTATAATTTAGGAGGTGATATATATACATTAAAATATATAATCTTAAGGGATAAAATAGCCTGAATTGCTTAAAAAATAAAAATAAATTATACTATAAATATGATAGATGCACAAGGGAACTATGTTCCGGACGTTACTCCGGTAACGACAACAAATAATCTAGTACCGACTACAGCAGTAACATCAAGCATACCTGTACCAACGCCTGCTCAGATTTATTCTGCTTCAAATATCGCTCAGGCGACCAATGCTCCTGTCGCTCCGCCTGATTTGTCAAATGCTTCTGCTATTTATAATTATTACCTTGGAGGAGCTGATGTTACTTCTGCACGGACAGCTGCAGAAGCAGATGCAGCAGCTCTTGCTAAGGCAAAAGCAACAGCAAGAAATCGTCAACTAGCTATTGAAGGAAATCCGCTTGAATCTCAACAGTTTATCGTCGGGCAACAGGCTCGTGCTGGACAACTTGATAATGCCGCTTTGAACGCACTTGCTGATATAGCAGGTGTATCTTCGGCTAATTATGCTTCAGCAAAACAGACAGCTTCTGAAAAAGCGAATATCGCTCTTTCTCAGCGTTCAGAACTTGTTTCTCTTATTACTCAGAATCCAGGAGCTAAAATAACCTTCAACGATACTATCGAATCCGCTACTGGCAAAATAAAGAGCTACAATGACAAGGTTGCAAAAGATAACCAAAAGAAAGCTGATGAAGAATATAAGAAGAGTTTGAAAGCAGAACTTATTAAACTTGGTATTTCCAATAAGACATCTAAGGGTGGAACAATGAGTGTAAAATCGATGGAAAAGGCACTCGCTTCTGAATATAAATCGAAATCAGATTTTGAAAAGAAGTTGAATAGTCTAAAATTAAAGTCAGCTACTGAAAAAATCAGCGAATTACAGGCTGTAGATAACGCATGGAAGAAGACAGGTGGGAACTGGGA
>MNUO01000102.1:0-7618 GCA_001871015.1 Candidatus Desantisbacteria bacterium CG1_02_38_46 | reverse complement strand
GATGAAATGATTAAATCACTCCAAGGAAAATATGATGTTTCTAGCGGAAGTGTTATTGATAATGAAATAAGACGACGAAATGGATTAGCGCCAATAAATACGAAATCTGGAGATAATAACCCAAAAAGCATAGGAAAAGATGATAGTGGGAATGAAATATATATGTTAAACGGTGAAAGAGTGATGTGGTCTTCAAACTAATATAAATCAATATATGCCGTGGGTTCCATACAAAAAAACAATTCAAGGAGATAACGGGTCAGAGTCGCAAGTTGGCGGTAGGTGGATACCATACAATGAAAATTCCGCAACTACTCATACTCCTACTCCAGAACCATCTGCTTATGAGAAGATAGGTGCTTTTGTCGGTGGTATTGCAAATTTTGCAAAAGAAATTCCTGGGATGGTTTTGTCACCTGTTGTAAAAACAGGGTTGTCAATCGGTGAATTATTCCAACCAGATAATTATATAAAGAAGAATAATATTCCAACTGATGTTTCGGTAAATGTATTCGGAAATGAAGTTAAAAGTGTACAGAGAAGTGGGTATGAAAGGAATACTGCTTATGCAAAAGGTGATATAACGAAAGAACAACTCGCTGGTGGAGCATTATTGGACACTGTTGATATTTTTGCTACTATTCTTTCACCATTGGAAGGAATATTAGCCAATGCTGGTAAAAAATTAGTATTAGATTCAGTAAAAAGATATGGTCCAGAAACTTTTGGAGAAATATTTAGAGAAGGTTCTCGGATACTCGGAAAGCAAGGTGTCGATGAAGCTATCAAAAAAGGAGGCGGGAAAATTACCGCTGAAACAACAGATATCATCATAAAGCAGGGAATGGAATCGCTTGGGAAAAAAGGGATATTAAAAGGTGATAAATTGATTTCTAAGGCTGGATTGACGAATCTGATAAAAAATCCATTAGTAGCTGGTGGGGCTGGATATGGTGCTGGATATGGACTAGCTACAGGTATGCAACAAAATCAAGGGGCATTAGACCTCGCAAAATCAACTGCAAAAGGTACTGTATTTGGCATTGGCGGTGGTATTGCTCTTCATACTTTAGGTAAGATAGTTACGGGTGCTACAAGTAAAATATCAAGCTCTATAGCGAATAAACGAGCTGGAGCAGAGGCTGTTACAGAAGCAAGAAATACTATTAAAGCGGCAGAAGAATTGCTTGGTCATAAGCTAGGTAGTACAGAAACGAAACAGATTACAAAATCTGTTTTTAATGGAGCGTCAAAGGATGATGTCATAAAATCAATCATCAACGAGGCTGATAATGCTAAAGTTAATCTTGACACAGATAAGATAGTCAGGGCTACTGATAATTATTTTGGAAATTCTGATATTCAATCAGCTGATATTTTTGATGTTCCTGAAACTACAAGAGTATCTTCTGAAATTGTTTTAGCGAAAACTCCTACTGAAATAGAAAAACTTATTCCTGATTTTGTACCAGTTGCAGAAAGACCAGCATTGATAAAACGATTATTTTTAGTGAAAAATCCAGATGAAGTTGCAAATATTCTTGATGGATATAATCCTACTGCAAAAAAAGAAAAATTAGCTACTCAGATTTCAAAGACTGAAAATGAGAAATCAATAGTCAAAATGATTACTGGTATTGTTCCTGAGAAAGAAGTAGCAAGTGTCGCAAAGGATTTTTCACCAATGAAAGACCCTTCTCAAATTGCTAATGTTTTGGATGGGTATAAACCGAAAACCACTACAGAACCTGTTATTCCACAAAATCCTGTTGAAAAACCAGTTACAACGAAAAATCCTGTTATTCCAGAACAAAAAACAAAAGTACAAGGATATACTGGTACAGGAGTTGAGCGTGAGCGTGGTGCTGCAAGAAGTGTCAGAGAAAAAGCATTAGCTAGCGGAATGGATTCATTCGATATTCCTACATATAAGCAATTGGAAACAAAGAAGATTTTTCAAACTAAAGTCCCTGATTTTGTTGATAATACACCAACCAATGAGGTCATCGATGTAGCAATGGGTCGTGCCTCTGCTCCAGATGGAATTCCTCCTGAGTTAGTATTTATAGATTTAGCAAAAAAAGCTGATTTGTCGGGCGACTATGCACTCCTAGAAAGATTAGCTAACGAATCATCTCTTATAGAAGAAGCAACCACTATGGGTCAGAGAATACAAGCATGGAGTCTTCTGAATGAATTTTCGCCATCAAAAATACTTATTGATATAAAGAAAGCCTATATGAAAGAAGGTGGAGAAAATGCAAGGCGTGAAATAATAAAGAAAACTGAGATAATGAGAAAAGAACTTGATTTCAAAATTGAAGACGCAAGAGGAATACTCAATTCGTTAATATGTAAAACATAAAAAAAATGAATTGCATTACCAAAGAAACAATGGTAAAGATACTTGATGGTATAAAATCTCTTGATGGAGATGTTCTTGGTCTTGTAAATTTATCACCAGAAAAACGATTGATGTTCTGGGAGAAATATCTCGGTGATTCGGCAAAAACAATAAATAATAAATTTGAACGGGCACTTATCAGCAAAAATAAACGTGCCCTAGGAGATTTCTTTAAGAGCAATTTCGATGAGAAGACTATCATAGCAAATCTTGATAAAAGTCAAAAGACAGCAATAAAGAAATACATACTGGAGAAACTTCTTCCTGTAAGTGAAAAATCAATACTGAAAACTGGAAAAGAAGTTTCGATGATGCCAGAAAAGGAGCGACTGGATTTTCTACGAAAATATTTCGATAAAGACCAAATAAATGAAATAGAAAGTCAATTGAAATCAGCTGAAATAGTCCGTAAGCAACAGGTAGAGGTAGCAACTTTGAAGAAAGCAGAGACAAAAGCTCAATCGCTTCTTAATCGTGAAAAGGAAAAAATTGACAACTATATAAAGTCAAAACTCGGAGAGAAGGAGCCTAGTGAAACTAAAAAAGGTATAACAGCAAATGATGTTGCTGAAATGGTGGAGAAAGAACGCATATCATATCTGAAATCAATAGGAGTTGATGATGCTGAAATGGTGAATGAAAGGATGATGAAGGCAAAAGTAGCTGACATTATAGCGAAGGGCGAACAGGCTCTCAGGATAAATGAAATGAGAAAGGTAAAATCTCAAGAAAGAATTATCACAGACTTTATAAAGAAAAATCTCTATTCTGAAGGAGCTGGTTCTACATTCAGGAAAAAAATAAACAAGCCTATTGATGAAATTCTTTTGATGCCAGAAAAGGAGCGACTGGATTTTTTGAGCAGATTTGTAGATAACCCTAGGGAAGTGATGATAAAATTGAAATATGCTACAAAAGGGATATACACGAAACAAATAGAAAGTGATTTGAATAGAATAACCGATATTCAAGCAATGAGAGCATTCATAGATAAAAAAATACCAGATATGGTAGCTGTGAAAGGAAAGTCTCACGTTTCAGTCGAGCAGGTAGAACAAATATCAAAAATATCAATGGATATTGAAGATTTACGAATGAAAGCTATTGATAGCGGAAAATTTGATGATAGAGTAGAATGGGGCTTGAAACAAGGAGAAATGAGAGATTATGTAGAGACACTTCTTCCGAAAGCAACAAAAACAGAACACGCTTTATCTGTACTTGGTGCAATGAGAATTTTTCTGACAACTGGAGAGTTTTCTCCTATCATGATACAGGGATATGCGCACGTTTCAAGGTTCTTAATACCTGGTGGCGGAGCATGGAAATCGTTGAAAGGTGCTTTACTTGATGCTTATAGCATAGAACATAATAAGAGGAGTATTGCTGATTTTATCACGAGGGATTCATACAAAGATATGGTGACCAGCAAGTTAATGTTCACGATGAATAAGAAAAAATTATCAGCGAAAGAAGACGGATGGATGAGCAATCTTTTCGCTAATATGGAGAAATCTGATAATCCTATACTGAAAACTATCGGAAAACTAGAATTTTTTGGTCGTTTTCAGGCTTCGTATCTTACTAGATTGCGAGTAGACGCTTTTGAAAAGAGATATGCAAACTTAAAAAATGCAAAAGCTGATTTTGGGAAACCTGAACTCGAAGAACTCGGAAGGGTAATAAACGATTTTACAGGTGCATCAAGCCCTGGAAAATATGTTGAAAAAGGAAATACTCTTCCTATTGCCAATCAAGTTTTGTTTTCCTTACGAAAAACAATATCAGATATACGAAAAGTTACTGTTAGACCAGTAAAAGATTTCTATCGTTATTTCAAAGGGACAAAGGCTGAAAAGATAATTGCCACAGAAGGATTGGTAAGATTTGGTTCAATGGTTGGAACATATATTGCGATATCATCATTAATTCGTATGGCGAAGATGGCAGGTGAAGATGTCGAAATTATTGACGACCCGAAAAGCTCAAAATTTGGAGATGCTAGAATTGGAGATAAGACGATAAATATATCTGGCGGTTCTGACTGGGTAGTAACATTAGCTGCTCGATTACTAGCAGGCGGACAGACAGACCAATTGGGTATTCTAAAACCATATGGAACTGGCTATGGTCAATCATCAATGGGGTCAACTATTATTCAGACTGGACGTTACAAACTATCACCAAATGCCGCTCTTGTAGCAGATTTTTTTGCAGGAGAAAACGCTGTTGGGGAAAAATTTTTCAATGGAGCCGATAGAGATGATATAAAAAATGCGATAAGCGGAGATAAAGCAGCTATGGCTATTATTAAGGATGGTGCAAAAAAAGAAGCATTTAATAGGATGGTTCCTATGTATTATCAGAGTATCATAGAGAATCCGAATTTACTCCAGATTCCTGGTATAATCGGTATGTCTCAAAACCAAGTATATTATGGTCTCAACTTCGCTGAAAGTGATGCAAAAAAGATTAAGCAGTTCAGGGAATTTGTTGGAGTTGAAAAAACAGATGAGGCTGAGAAAAAATATAATAAATCAGTATATGATAAGGTTCAAGCTAGATTAAAACAAAAAGATTTTATAGATAAAACTCCAGAAGAACAGTCAAAGGAAGCAGATAAAATAAAAGAGGATGAAAAAAATAAAATTTTTAGAGAATATCGCTTTGTCTATAACAAAAACAAGAAGTAATTTGCTATAATAGTGTAGAAGTGTCATAATAAAAACAAAAAACAATGGAACCTAAACCATTCGATTTCAGTGGATTATCAAAGGAAATATTTGCTAACTGGAAAGCATTTTTCAGAGATAATTTTGTATTTACAAAGGTAATAAATACGAAGGAAATCTCTGACCCCGTAGTTGAAGCAATCCAAAACAAGGAAATACCAATAGTTTCAGCCGATGATATTTCTTCTCCTATAGTTGATGCACTCTATAAAGTTCAGGAAGCGGTAGAAAATAGAGAAGAAGTTGAAACTATTTCAGTAAAAAATATAGAGCAGGCAAGAACAGATATGACTGATGTTATATCTGTTTTGAAAGATATTCTTGAAAAAGATACTCAGGAAATAGTAGTAAATCCAGCAAAAAATGATGTTACTATCGATTTAAAATCAATAACAGATAAACTTGAAGAATTAAAGAAAGCAATACCTAAAATAGAAAAGTCTGAAATAAAGGATTATTCATCATTATTTTCTGAAATTGTAGACACAATAAAAACAAAAAAAGAACCAGTAGATTACTCTAAACTACTTCTATCAATTTCTGATGTACTTTCTTTAATATATTCAAAACCAGAAGAAGAACCGATTCCATTTGAATTTGATGACTTAGGAAGATTAAAAGTTAATGTTGATAGGGCTGGTGGAGGAGGTGGCGGATTGACTCAAATTGAATCAGAAAAGCTCCAAACACTTGCTACCGAAGAAACCCTCACTGCATTTAAAAACAAACTCCCACTCACTGCATTTGGAGACCTTCGTACTGCTGAACTCTCTCCTATTTTTCAGGGGTCTTTCGAATATACGGTAGACAATACGGAGCTGACCGAAAACTCTGCTGTTGCACCAGCTACCGTCACTCAGGCGAATGGAATGGCAGTAGTAACTACATCAACAACTGCAGGAAAGAAAGCATCTCTCAAATCAAAAACACATGCAAAATACATGGCAGGTCTTGGAGGATTACTTCGATTCACAGCTATATTTACCACTCCAGTAGCAGGGACATTTCAATGGGCGGGGATTATGGATGAGCTAGGGAGTACCGCTTCATTTAAGAATGGCTTTTCTATCGGATATAATGGGACAAGTCTTTGTATCGCTCGATTTCAGAATGATGTTTTGTTTCAAGTCAATCGGGACTCGTGGGATGACAAACTCGATGGAACAGGAGCATCAGGAATGACAATTGATACCACAAAACTCAATGTGTTCGAGATTCGCTTTCAGTACCTCGGAGGAGGAGCTATTCAGTTTTTTGTAGAAGATGATTCAACAGGAAACTTCGTAGTCTTTCACAAAATACTCTATGCCAACCTCAATACATCTCCTTCGGTTTATAATCCGAACTTTCATTATTTTATATTTGCTGATAACGGAGCAACAACAAACAGTATCGTTGTAAAATCAGCTTCGTATGCTTATTTTATAGAGGGGAAGTCAGAGCTTTCTGAAATACACCAACCGCAATTTAGCTCAGGGGCAAAACAAAAAAGCGCAGTAACAAGTGAGGTAGCTATTTTTACAATTAAAGTGAAAACTTCCTACGCTGGGAAGACAAACTTCATACCTATTCTTATCGAAAATATTGGAGCATCGATTGAAGCATCATCAGCAAATAATCTCGGTATAATTCGATTAGTTAGAAATACTACACTTGGTGAGGCTCCTTTTTATTCTGACATAAATACTACTGACTCTGTAGTAAGTATCGATACAGCAGGCATTACTGTTACAGGTGGGAAGACGTTGATGTCTTTTCAACTTGCAGGGAAGAACGACAAGATAAATGAACGCTTACTTGATTTGAAACTTATATTGCAAGACGGTGACACAATAACTTTGACAGGCTCTAGTGCAAACTTGGCTACTATAAATGGTAATATACTTTGGAAAGAACTTTTTTAATCAAATAACAAACAGGTCGATATGAAAAAATTAAAAAAAGAAATTAGAGAACATCTCGATAATTTTCCGCAAAGAAAAGTTCAATTAGAAACAACTCTCAATGAAATAAAAACACTCATAAAACAACACATAGAATCGGAAGCTCTCTACCGGCAAAGAATGGACCCACTTGTTATTTTTTGGGAGGATTCAACACGCTGGGGGAAAATGAGCAAACATATTTTTGGAGGAGTTGTTGGGTTTTTTCTGGGTATGGCTGTTATCATTGGTACTGTCATTGGATTTAAGGAATGGATTAAAAAATAGAGAGGAGGTTTCAATACTTCCGCTTTGTTCTTTAGAGAGGTTGTTCTTTTATAAAAGGAGAAAGTGATGAGCAAATATCGTAATCGTAGTAATCGTAGTGTGCCTATTTTGGATAAGCAAGATGAATTGTTTGACGAAGAAATCTGCGAAATCTGTGGACAAATCGCCAAGCGTGGTTGGTACGGTCGCTGGGGTGAGAGTGGAGTATGCTCTCGTGCCTGTGACGAAGAAATGACTAAACGTATTATAGGACACAGAGGAGAATGCGATGA
>MNUO01000126.1 GCA_001871015.1 Candidatus Desantisbacteria bacterium CG1_02_38_46 | reverse complement strand
AGCTATTTCTCTTTTTACCCTTTTTAGTCTGGAAATTACCCTTGCGCTTTGTGTTTAAGCTTTGACAATTTGGACATCGCAGCCTGTGCTTACATTTACGCATTTTTAGCCTCCTTGTGAGTATGATATAGGGGATATTTTCCCTTAATTATATCACAAAAAGGCTAATTTTACGACGAGAAAATTAATTTTCAAAGAGCCCTTTTGGAACTTATTAGACCCAATTTTCTATACGCTACCAAAAACTATATTCTGTAATTCAGACATAAGCTACCCAGCCCCGAAAAAATGAGGCGAAGGGTCGAAAAATCAGGGGATGCTTTTTTCAAGAAAAACCATTGAAAATACAGAACTTATGATAAAAACAATGCCAAAATTTAACAAAGTTCTGTAAAGGGACTGTTTTGAAATGGCTGAAATTAATCTGCAGGATGTAAAAAGATCAAAGGATGTAAGTGAGTATCTCAAGAAATCGGATGAATTGTTAGAAGCCATTGGTTATACAGAGCATGGCAGAAGACATGTCGAGCTTGTGGCTGCCATATCACATAATATTTTATCCCGGTTAAATTTTTCTTCCCGGGAGCAGGAACTCGCCGCGATAGCAGGTTACCTCCATGATATTGGAAATCTTGTAAATCGTGACAGACATCCTCAAATTGGAGCTCTCATTGCTTTCAGTCTTCTTTCCAATCTTGGTATGCCAGCGGATGAAATTGGCGTAGTTATGTCTGCAATCGGAAGTCATGAGGAAAAAGATGGAATTCCAGTAAATCCCATTTCTGCTGCAATAATCCTTGCCGATAAAGCCGATGTTCATCGCACAAGAGTTCGGAATCCCAAGATGGTTAGTTTTGATATTCATGACAGGGTAAATTATGCGGTTACGCATTCTTTTTTGAATGTGGATGCAGAGAAAGCAGTGATAACGCTTGATTTAAAGATAGACACTGAAATTTCTCCTGTGATGGAGTATTTTGAAATTTTCCTTTCCAGAATGGTGATATGTCGCAGAGCAGCGAAGATGTTGAATTGCACTTTTCAATTAGTTGCGAATGGAGTGAGATTGCTTTAATTAAAAGGAGGGAAATGTGCCAGTTCCCAAGAGAAGAAAATCAAAGTCTAAGACTTCTATGCGGCGCAGCCAGTGGAAATTGATTCTTCCATCGGTTGCGCTCTGTCCTCAGTGCCAGGCTCCAAAATTATCTTACAGGGCTTGTCCGTCGTGCGGATACTATCGTGGTCGCAAGGTAATGAAATCAGAAGAGGAAAAGAAGAAAAAAGAGGAAAAGAAATAATTAATCCCAAAGGGATGGCTTTGCCATGGATAAAATTGAAAAAGAAGTTAAGATAGTTGTTGATGCAATGGGTGGTGATAATGCACCATCTGTTGTTGTAGAAGGTGCTATAAAAGCAATACAGGAAGGAAGTTTTCATCTTATCCTTGCTGGAAGAGAAAAAGAGGTTAGCGATGAATTAAAGAAATACAAATTTGACAACAACAGGATTTCCATTGTTCATGCCAGCCAGGCGATTGAAATGGGTGAATCTCCTGTGACAGCCTGCAGGGAAAAGCCTGATTCTTCAATAATGGCAGGTACAAGATTGCTGAAAGAAGGAAAAGCAGATGCTTTTGTCTCTGCCGGAAATACAGGTGCGGTTGTTGTTTCATCGCTGTTCACACTGGGTAAACTAAAAGGTATAGACCGTCCAGGGATTGCAGTGATGCAACCCACATTGAAAGCTTTCTTCCTGTTAATTGATGCCGGGGCTACAGTGGATTGTAAACCCAGGAATCTGCTTCAGTTTGCGATTATGGGTGCAGTTTTCATGGAATCCGTTTATAATTATAAAAATCCCCGTATTGGACTTCTGAGTATTGGGGAGGAACCTACAAAGGGTGATGAGCTGACCGTTACCACTTATAATTTACTTAAAAATAGCAGGCTTAATTTCGTAGGCAATATTGAAGGCAGCGATATAGTGGGCAACAAGGTGGATATCATTGTATGTAATGGATTTGTAGGAAACATAGTGTTGAAATTTGCAGAGAATCTTTTCAGAGTGGCAGGAATCTTGGTGAGACGGGAATTTGCAAGGCAAAAAATTGTTCCTTCTCTTTTCAAGGAAGCTTTTGATAATTTTAAAAAGAAGGTGGATTATGCTGAATATGGAGGAGCCCCACTTTTAGGAATCAATGGTGTTTGTGTAATAAGCCACGGAAAATCCTCACCCAAGGCAATAAAGAATGCTGTTAGAGTGGCTTCAGAATCGGTAACCCACAACTTGACCCAGCATATTATCAATTATATAGAAAAAGAGGGAGAAAGTTCTTGAATTTAGCGTTTGTTTTTCCCGGACAGGGTAGTCAAAAACCAGGCATGGGAAGGGATTTATATGAAAAATACCCTGCAGCAAAAAAAGTTTTTGACAATGCTGATTTTAGACTTGGTTTTTCTCTTTCCCGAACTATTTTTGATGGAACCGAAGAAGAACTCAAGAAAACCAGCATTACTCAAGTAGCAATATTAACTGTTGAGATTGCTATATTGGAAATATTAAAAGAGAAAAACATTGTGCCGCAGGTTTGTGCCGGTCATAGTTTAGGTGAATATGCTGCGCTTATTGCAAGTGGGGCAATTACTTTTGAATCGGCCTTACCAGTGGTTTGGAAGCGCGCCCTGTTTATGGAGGAAGCAGGCTTAAAAATTCAGTCTGGAATGCTTGCAGTAATAGGCCTCGAGAAAAAAAAAGTTGAAGATATTTGCAGGGTTACTTCTTCAAAAGGAATAATTGATATTGCTAATTTCAATTGTCCGGGGCAAATTGTTCTTTCAGGCGAATTAAAGGCGCTGGACGAAGCAGGTAAACTAGCTAAAGAATCAGGAGCAAAAATGTGTAAACTACTTCCTGTAAGCGGTGCATTTCATTCAAGATTGATGGACGAAGCTTCCTTGAGATTATCAGAAGAAATTAAAAATCTAAAAATAAAATCACCCCGGATTTCATTTATAGCAAATTTTACAGGAGATTATTTACAGGACCCTGATGAAATCAGGCAATCGTTAATTAAACAGGTTAATAATCCGGTTCGCTGGACAGATGTGATGCAACGTATTTTAGATAAGGGCGTAGATGGGGTTCTTGAAGTAGGTCCAGGGAAAGTACTTTCCGGACTGTGGCGCCGATTCGATAAAAATAGGTGTCAGGTCTTGACATGTAACTCAGGACTTTAGTCCTGATTTGTCAAGACCTGACACCTCTGGAGGTTTGATGAAATTAGAGGGGAAAGTTGCAATTGTTACTGGTTCTGCCAGAGGTATTGGGAAAGCAATCGCATTGACACTTGCCAGGGAGGGTGCAAATTCTGTTATTATTGATGTTGACGAGCAAGAGGCCACAAAGGTTACAAATGAAATAAATCTCATCGGCAGAGATTCAATTGCATTCAATGTGGATGTTTCTAATTTTGCTCAGGTAGAGGATATGGTTAAAAAAGTAATGGAAAAATATGGTCGGATTGATATTTTGATTAATAATGCCGGCATTACCCGTGATGCGTTATTAATTAAGATGAAAGAAGAAGACTGGGATAAGGTTATTGACATTAATCTTAAGGGTATTTTTAACTGTACCCGGGCAGTATCAGGAATAATGTTAAAACAATGCAGTGGTAAGATTTTGAATATGGCATCAATTATCGGAATAATTGGTAACTTTGGACAGGCAAATTATGCTGCCAGCAAAGCAGGGGTTATTGCGCTTACCAAAACCACAGCAAAAGAGTTCGCCAGTAGAGGAATAAATGTAAATGCTATTGCTCCGGGTTTTATAGATACACCAATGACCCAGGTTTTAAAGGAAGAGTGGAAGAAAAAATTAATTGAGCAAATTCCACTTAATAGATTTGGTAGTCCTGAGGATGTTGCAAAACTTGCACTATTTTTAGTCAGTGATGATTCTAATTATATCACCGGGCAAGTGATCAGAATTGATGGTGGAATGGCAATGTGAGAAAGGAGGAAGGAATGGCTGTTTTTGATGATGTGAAGGCGATTATTGTGGAGCAGTTAGGAGTGAAACCAGAGGAAGTAACCCCAAATGCTTCCTTTGTGGATGACCTCGGTGCAGATTCACTTGATACAGTGGAATTGGTTATGGCGCTTGAGGAGAAGTTTGATTTAGAGATTCCTGATGAGGATGCAGAGAAGATTCTTACCGTGCAGGATACCGTGAATTATATAGAAGGGCATATGAAAAAGGAGTAAGATGAATAATAGAGTTGTAATTACAGGCTTGGGGCCAATTACTTCCATAGGTATTGGAAAGAACGAATGTTGGCAAAGCCTGTGCAATGGAAAGATTGGTATTGATAAAATTTCTGCGTTTGATACCACTGGTTTTTCCAGTCAGATAGCATCTGAAGTTAAGAATTTCGACCCGAGTTCTTATATTGGTAAAAAAGAAATCCGTCATATGGATAGATTTGTCCAGTTTGCGGTCGTTGGGTCAATTCTGGCTGTGCGGGATGCCGGGTTGGACATGGAAAAAGAGAATCTTGAGAGGATTGGCGTTCTGATAGGTTCAGGGATAGGTGGTATTGCAACACTTGAGAGAGAGCATAATGTATTAATGGAGAAAGGGCCAGGCCGCATAAGTCCCTTTTTAATTCCTATGCTCATTGTAAATATGGCATCTGGCTGTGTTTCCATACTTCTGAAAGCGAAGGGTCCAAATACTGCTGTTGCAACTGCATGTGCGACCGGAACCCATGCAATAGGTGATGCTTTCAAAATTATTCAGAGAGGAGAAGCAGATGTGATGATTGCAGGTGGAGCAGAAGCTTGCATTACTCCTCTGGCTGTTGGTGGATTTTGTGCTGCAAGAGCATTGTCTTCAAGAAATGACCAGCCACAGAAGGCAAGTCGTCCATTCGATAAGATGCGCGATGGATTTGTAATGGGAGAAGGTGCTGGTATAGTTATCCTTGAGTCCCTTGAGCATGCTGTTGTGCGTGGAGCACACATATATGCTGAAATTGCAGGATATGGTATGACCGGTGATGCACATCATATGACTGCTCCTGACCCTGATGCAAAACAGACAACACGCGCAATTGCTCTGGCATTAAAGGATGCAGACATAAAACCTGTTGAGGTTAATTACATAAATGCCCATGGCACATCCACGCTTTTGAACGATAAGTGTGAAACTATGGCAATAAAAACAGTATTCGGTGAACATGCATACAGGATTCCAATCAGTGCAACTAAATCTATGACAGGTCATCTCCTCGGAGCCGCGGGAGCCATTGAATTAATTGCGACTGCCCTGTCAATCGAAAATGATATTGCACTTCCTACCATGAATTATGAATATCCTGACCCGGATTGTGACCTTGATTATGTTCCAAATAAGGCAAGAGAGGTCAAAATTGATGTTGCAATTTCCAATTCTTTTGCGTTCGGTGGGCATAATACAACCCTGGTAGTAAGGAAATTCAAATGAGATGTCTGAACCTGGTTCAGATATGAAGTTGCAGGAGAAACTGCTGTACTGGGACTAAAAAGATTATGGAGGGTGGATAAGAAGCGTTTAGAATAACAGAAAAATATTGTGGAGTTTAAATGGATAAATTAGAATTGCAGGAAAGAATATTAAAAAGGGAAAATTTACATACAGAGTTTAAAGAAAGCCCACCAGATAATGAAGCTCTTGCTAAATCCATTGTTTGTTTTGCAAATACTGATGGTGGGCAACTGATAATTGGCGTTAGCAGCTCAGGTGATATAGTTGGAATTAAGGATGTAGATGAATCATTAAGAACAATTGATGATGTTGCATTCAATAGATGTGAGCCCCCTGTTAGTATTCTTTCAGAAACAGTTGATATGGATGGTAAAATTGTTTTGATTATTAATATTCCTAAAGGAGGACAAAGGCCCTATCGGACAAAAAGTGGTATTTATTATATCAGGTCAGGGAATAGATGCAGACAAGCCTCATGGCAAGAAGTTAGAAGGCTCTATCAAACAAGTGAAAGCATTTATTATGATGAGATTCCTATTTCTAAAGTCTCACCGGGTGAGCTTGATATAGATTTTTTTAAAGATTTTCTGGAAAAATACCTGGGTGTTTCTCCTAAAGAGATGTTGATTGAAAATTATTTCAAGAATCTTAAAATTATTACGGATGATAAAAAACCTACACTCGCCGGGATATTATTTTTTGGAAAAAATCCCCAGGCCTTTATTCCATTTGCGAAGATTATAGCTGCTTACATTCCTGGAAAGGATATTTCTATTCCCCCATCAGACAGAAAAGATTTGGAGGGGAAGATTCCGGATATACTCAATGGTTCGACAAAATTTTTAAAATTATACCTGAGGGAAGAACACAGGATAAAAGGTTTTGAATCAGAATTATATCCTGAAATTCCTGAAGAGGTTTTAAGAGAAGGTATTGTAAACGCAGTCGCTCATAGAGATTATACAATTAATGCTTCAATAAGATTGTTCATATTTGAGGATAGAATAGAAATTAGAACACCTGGAAAGTTACCTGATACAGTTACTATAGGGAGTATGAAAGCAGGTTGTCATGTGCTTAGAAATCCAACTCTCTATAATCTGCTTTACAAAATTGGAATGGTAACAGACACTGGTAGTGGGGTTTGTAGAATGATTAAAACGATGAAAGAAAAATTAAATAAAGAAATTGAATTAACTTTAACTGAAAACGAGTTTATCTTATTAATACCCCGGATCTAAGGAAAATAAATTATGAAACCAACAAATTTAAATTTTTGCTTCGCAAAAACTTTTTTTATGCTGGAAACGTAGGAGAAATGGCGAAAAAGAAAGGAGGTGAGAGAGATGAAAAGAAGGATATTTAAGTTTATTGTCACGGCGCTTGCCCTT
>MNUO01000101.1 GCA_001871015.1 Candidatus Desantisbacteria bacterium CG1_02_38_46 | reverse complement strand
AATTTCTTCACGAATTTGTTTAATTCTCCCCTCGATTTCTGATTTTTTGCCTGCACCTTCAATAATAGTAGTATTCTCTTTGTCAATAATAACCTTCTTTGCACGTCCGAGCATTGACATATCTACCTTCTCTAATTTAAGGCCTAATTCCTCAGCAATCACCTGTCCACCAGTAAGGACGGCAATATCATCAAGCATTGCTTTTCTTCTGTCTCCATACCCAGGTGCTTTAACTGTCGCACAGGCAAGTGTTCCCCTCAACTTATTCACTACAAGGGTTGCCAAAGCTTCGCCCTCAACTTCCTCAGCAATGATTAGAAGGGGTTTGCCCATCTGGGCAATTTTTTCGAGAAGCGGAAGCATGTCTTTCATTGCACTGATTTTCTTATCGTGAAGAAGAATTAACGGTTCTTCCAGAATTGCTTCCATTTTCTCCGGATTTGTGATGAAATAGGGAGAAATATAACCCTGGTCAAATCGCATCCCTTCTACAACTTCAACCTCAGTCTTCATCCCCTTAGCTTCTTCAATGGTAATAACACCGTCCTTACCTACCTTCTGCATTGCATCTGCAATCCACTCACCGATTTGTGTATCGTTATTTGCTGCCAGTCCTGCAACATGGGCAATTTCCTCTTTATCATTACCTATTTTCTTACTCGCTTTCTTCAATTCTTCAACGACAGCCTCAACTGCTTTTTCAATTCCCTTCTTAAGTGCTGCAGGATTTGCACCTGCTGTCACATTTTTAATTCCCTCACGGGCAATTGCCTGCGCCAGCACTGTTGCCGTTGTTGTGCCGTCGCCTGCATCATCATTGGTTTTACTTGCAACTTCCTTTAACAACTGGGCACCCATATTTTCATAAGGATTCTCCAATTCAATTTCTTTAGCAATTGTAACTCCATCATTTATCATTGTTGGTGAGCCAAATTTTTTCTCCAGGACTACTAATCGCCCCCGGGGTCCCAGCGTCACCTTCAATGTATTAGCCATAGCATCCATACCCTTCAAAAGAGTTTGCCTGGCTTCTTCGCTAAAAGATAACATCTTTGCCATTTTATTAACACCTCCTCATATTATAATACGCAAAATGTCATTGCGAACGCCGTGAAGCAATCTCGTTCTGGATTGCCACGCCCCGATGTTACATCGGGACTCGCAATGACGGTACTGCCGTCACTTGATGATGGCGAGAATATCTTCTTCCCTCACAATGAGGTGCTCAACGCCATCAATTTTTACTTCGGTCCCACTGTATTTTCCATAAAGAACCTTATCTCCTTTTTTAACCTGAAGTGCAACCTTTTGCCCGTTGTCCAGTAACTTTCCATCTCCAACTGCAATTACTTCTCCCTCTTGAGGTTTTTCTTTTGCGGTGTCGGGCAGCACAATTCCGCCCTTGGTCTTTCCCTCTTCCTCAAGTGGTTTCACAATAACTCTATCCCCTAATGGCACTAACTGCATTTTATATCCACCTCCTTCCTTTCTTATTTTGACATTTTATCGACATTTACACACGAAAAACAAGGTTCCCCGCCACTAATTATTGACGGGGGTTCTTATTTATTGTCGTCACGACGGAATTCAGCATCAACTGCACCACCCTTTTCTGATGGCTGTTCTTTTTGTTCCTGCTGGGGTCCAGGTTGTGCGCCACCCTCTCCTGTCGGAGGGGTACCCTCTCCTGTCGGAGGAGTGCCTGGTCCAGGTGTCGCCTGCCTCTTTGCCTGCGCCTCTTTATATATTACCTCAGAAAGTTTATAACTCGCATTTGACAGATTCTCCATCGCCTTTTTAATCTTATCTACATCCTTACCTTTGAGTGATTCTTTAGCTTCATTTATAGCAGTTTCTATTTTCGCTCTTTCATCCTTGTTTACTTTATCTCCATGTTCCTTCAGAGATTTTTCAGCTGTGTAGACAAGCGTATCAGCCTGATTGCGAATTTCCACTTCTTCTCGGCGTTTTGCATCTTCAGCAGAAAATTGCTCAGACTGTTTTACCATTTTGTCAATTTCTTCCTTGTTTAATTTTGTGGGTGCGGTAATTCTGATACTCTGTTCTTTTCCTGTACCGAGGTCTTTTGCTGAAACATGCATAATGCCGTCTGCATCAATGTCAAAGGTCACCTCTATCTGAGGCATTCCGCGTGGAGCAGGAGGAATTCCTACAAGGTCGAATCTACCCAGTTCTGTGTTGTCTTGAGCCATCGCCCTTTCACCCTGAAGAACATGAATGTCAACTGCGGGCTGGTTATCTGCGGCAGTAGTAAAAATCTGACTCTTGCGTGTAGGTATGGTAGTGTTTCTTTCAATAAGTTTAGTAAATACACTACCCAGAGTTTCAACCCCAAGTGAAAGAGGAGTAACGTCTAAAAGCAGTAAATCTTTGTCCTTTAAATCGCCGCCGATAATCGCTCCCTGAATAGCAGCGCCCGTTGCAACGCATTCCATTGGGTCAACACCCCTTTCAACCTTTTTGCCTGCATAATCCTCAAGAAATTTCTGCACAACAGGCATTCTCGTAGGGCCTCCCACAAGGATAATTTTAGTAATCTTGTCAGGGCTCAACTTGGAATCAGAGATTGCCTGCTCCATTGGTCCGCGGCATTTTTCAATAATGTGCATTACAAGTTCTTCGAGTTTTGCCCTCCTTAAAGTTATAGCGAGATGTTTTGGACCTGTCTGTGGGTCACCTGTAATAAAAGGAAGATTGATATCAGTGGAAAGTGTGGTGGATAGTTCGATTTTTGCTTTTTCACTAGCTTCACGAACTCGCTGGATAGCCATCTTATCTTTCTTTAAATCAATACCGCTTTCCTTTTTAAATTCTTCCACAATGTAGTCTGTAAGTATATTGTCCATGTCGGTTCCACCCAGCTGGGTATCGCCGCTTGTAGCAAGGACTTCAAACATCCCTTTGTTCATATTCATAATTGTAACATCCAGGGTGCCTCCGCCGAAATCAAAAACTAAAACTTTCTGTTCCTGCTCAAGCTTGTCCAATCCATAAGCAAGGCACGCTGCAGTCGGCTCATTGATAATGCGAACCACATTTAAACCGGCAATCGTACCTGCATCCTTTGTTGCCTGACGCTGGTTGTCATTGAAATAAGCAGGACAGGTTATAACGACTTTTTCTACTTTTTCTCCAATAAATGCCTCTGCATCTCTTTTAATCTTTTGCAAAATAAAGGATGAAATCTGCTGTGGAGTATATTCCTTATCATAAACTTTCACCTTTATATCCTGCCCCATCTTCCTTTTAATACTCATAACAGTACCTTCTGGATTTGCAACAGCCTGACGGCGTGCAGGTTCTCCAACTAACAATTGCCCATCTTTGGTAAAAGCAACATAAGAAGGAAATGCCTTTCCGCCAATTGATGTCCCTTCAGCGCTGGGTATAATAACGGGCTTTCCCAATTCCATTGCAGACGCTGCTGAATTACTCGTTCCCAGATCAATTCCAATTATTTTCGCCATTTTACACCTCTTTTTTCAATGTAACTCAGGACTTTAGTCCTGATTAGACAGGGCTAAAGCCCTGCGCTACATTTATTAATATGCAATAAGCGTGCCAAATATGAAAAAAATGAATGCGAAAAGTAGCGAAATGCAGAAAAATGCTGTATTTTATTGAAGAAAAATAAAAAAACTATACAATTTGGAATGTTGGATGCAGGCTTTAGTTTGTATCAAATTTGGTTATATGTTCCATTTTGAAACAATAAGTGTGTTTCAGAATGGATTAGCAGGTGTCAGGTCTTGACATGTAACTCAGGACTTTAGTCCTGATTTGTCAAGACCTGACACCTATATTGTATTTCTTCATTTTGCGAATCAGGGTTGTGCGGCCTATGCCGAGCTTCTTTGCGGAAAGACTCTGGTTGCCATGACATTTGAGAAGAGTTTCACGAACGATGTCTTTTTCCATTTCTTCCATTGTTTTAAAGATTGGCTCTACTGGTTCAGGCAGGGATTGTCTTGCAGGAACAAAAGAGGGAAGTTCATTTTTTGAAATCATACTGCCTTCAGCAACAACAATGGCATGCTGGACAATATTTTCCAATTCCCTCACATTGCCGGGATAGTCGTAGTTCATCAGCATCGTCATTGCCTCATCAGAAATATCTGTCACTTCTTTTTTGAATTGCTGGTTATACCGGCGCAGGAAATATGCTATCAATAAAGGCACATCTTCCTTTCTTTCCCGTAATGGTGGTATATGAATTTGTATTACATTAATCCTGAAAAATAAATCCTCACGAAATCTTCCATTTTTGACTGCTTCAGCAAGGTCCTTATTGGTCGCAGCAATAATTCTGATATTCACCTTTTTTATCTCGGTACTTCCTACTGGCCTAATTTCATGATTTTCAATAACCCGCAACAATTTCACCTGAGTGGAAGATGAAAGTTCTCCAACTTCATCCAGAAAAAATGTCCCATCATTCGCCTCTTCAAACAATCCTTTTTTATCAGCAACTGCATCAGTAAAAGCACCCTTTTTATGCCCGAATAGTTCGCTCTCTAATAAAGTCTCTGGAATTGCTCCACAATTCAAAGCAACAAAAGACTTATCCTGGCGGGGACTCAAATGATGTATGTATCTGGCAATGAGTTCTTTTCCAACTCCTGTCTCTCCTGAAATGAGGATGGTACTGTCAGTAGGTGCAACCTTTTTAGCGAGGTCTATCACCTTCTTGATTGCAGCACTCTTCCCAACAATCCCTTCAGCCAAGTAGGTCTCAACGACAATCTGTTCCATATTTAAAGAACCCTTCTCCAGTCTTTCTACCTTTCTTTCCTTTTTCTACCATTTCTTTTAGTAAAGGACAAGGCTTATATTTGGAATCTTGAAATTTCTGATAAAATGTTTCCATAATAGAAAGACAAACATCTAAACCAATGAGGTCCGCTAAACCGAGTGGTCCTAAAGGATGTCTTGCCCCCAATTGCATTGCCAGGTCAATCTCTTCTGGATTTGCTACCCCATCCTGCAATAGAAAACAAGATTCATTAATCATCTGGATAAGTAATCTATTCACTATAAAACCTGGGGAATCTTTTACTTTTACTATCTTTTTACCTAAAATTTCACTTAATCTTTTCACCGTCTGAAATGTTTGCTTGGCAGTATCTTTTCCACAAACAATTTCTATCAATTCCATCTTCGTTGGGGGATTAAAAAAATGCATTCCTATCACTTTATCCTTACGGCTGACCACCTGTGCAATTTCTGTAATACTTAAAGAAGAAGTATTGCTTGCAAAAATAACATCTGGAGGACAAAATTTATCTAAATTTCTGAAAATTTCTTTTTTTATTTTTATATCCTCTGTAACCGCCTCAATCACAAAATCCACATTTTTTGCTTCTTTTAATTCTGTAGTTCCTGTAATCCCTTTTAAGATTAGTTCTTTTTCTTTTAAAGATATATCCCCCTTATTGATTTCTTTATCCAGATTTTTTTCTATATCCTGAAGTCCTTTTTTAACCTGTTCATCCGCGATATCCTGAATAATAACGCTAAGACCTTTGCGAGCAAAAACAAGGCTGATGCCCTGCCCCATTATCCCTGCGCCAACAACCATAATCTTTTTTATTTCCATTCTATTCCCGCGCTACTACAACACCAATTAGTCAAAATTTTATATATCATTCTAAATAATTTATGTATCATTCTAAATTTTAACTTGATACATATAAGACTGATACATATCTCTATTCTGGTTTAATATATCTGGCTCCTTTTCTTTCTCCAATTATTCTCAGCAGGCCTAAATCTACCAATCGCTGTGCTAAACGGGCAGCTTTTAATCTGGATATTCCAAGTGCTTGTCTGATATCTTTATTTTTCACATATCCTTGCTTTTGAATGATTTCTTCAATAACCTTATATTCGTTTGGAATATTTTTCACTTTTTTCTCTTCTAAATGGTGAATAAGCAAATATACTCTTCCGCCTTTCTTGGGTAATGTAACAGCTCCTTTTCTAAGCATTTCTCTTATATCCCTTGATGCGGTATAGACATCTATGCCGCATACATTCTGATAATTTCTGCTGGTAAACGAATTGTTATGAGATTTAGCAAAAAGGAGTATTCGTTTCTGGTTAGGATTAAGAGCTAAATTGCCGAATTGTTTAAGCCACTCCATATCCTCTGCTGAATACATTGGCTGATTTTTCAAAGTAACAGAAAATAAAGAATCGGCAACAATCTCAATATTTGGGGGATATAAACCATTTTTTTCCATCTCTTCAAACATTCTTGGAATACCTTCTCCAGTTTCTCTCATATAGCCTAAATCAGTCAATACCCGGATAATGAGAGGATTTCTACTGGCATGAATACGCTCTTTTTTAAGAATCTTCTCAAGAGTAACTGGCTCAGGTGGTAGACCGGGACTACGAATCTCTATTCTATTATCAAACATCCATAGCTCAGTAGATAGCCCTTGAATACTATAGTCTCTATGAGCAATAGCATTTACAATTGCCTCTTGCCAGGCAAATGTTGGATATTCGAGTTTCTCTACGAAGAAAAGGTCATGTAAATATTGTCTCTCTCTAATATGTGCAGAAATTGTTTTGTAGATTTCCTCTATCAATTTTACCAAAGGCAATTCTATCCTTGCCCTTTTGATGATATTCAACTCCTTTCCTACTTTTCTTTCTGTCCCTTCATATTTGATAAAATCTACTCCGCATCTGGGATGCCATTTTGAGGGGTCTTTTCCAAAGAGAAGAAGTGTTGCAATCTTAAATTTGGCAATTCCGTTATGGTAATCTATCAAGTGATACTTGGCAGATGCACATAGATCGGTTACCCTGCTTCCCTCGATAATTTGTTTATTGAAAATTAGAAAAATATCTCATCATATTAAACAAGTCTATTTTTAGAATCAAAAGCCACTACTTCTTCTCTTAATCTGTAAGGAAAAGTTTTTATCAATATCTTTGGAGAATCTTCACTCTCCTGATAATAGATATTACAGGTTTGTTTACCAGTATCAACAGTAACCCAAATATAATCAGTAA
>MNUO01000103.1 GCA_001871015.1 Candidatus Desantisbacteria bacterium CG1_02_38_46 | reverse complement strand
ACTAAAACTTACTACCCTTTTCCCTTCACTGTCCAGCACCAGATACCTTGAGGACTTCTTTGCTACATCTATACCCAGGTAAAACATAGAACCTCCTTCGTCCCCTTTGGGACTTTCTTTGAAAACTCGATACTCTTTTTGCAGGATTAGTTCTTCTTGCTTTTCTACGCTACATATAGCCTGATGATGAATGGTGTCGCCATGAATTATCGGCGACCCATAATATCCTAAATGAATATTCTCAGGCGTAGAGAGCAGGAAGCAATAATCTTTCAGAAGTGGTACCACAGGGTCAAAAAATCTTTGAGGAAACGGGGTAAATTTCAATTTTCTCGAGGTGGTTGATACTTCAATACCCCCCTCAAACAGAGTTTGAGAATCCCTGTAACCCACAAGGAGCGTTAAAAATTGTCAATCCTGCTTTAAGGGTATCTTTGAACTATATTATACAAGATTTTATGCAAAAAATCAAATAATAATATTCACTTGAGGCTACAGACTCTACAAGACCTTTAAAACCTATTACAAGAACCCATGTGAATATTATATCAGGAGTCAAAATGAAAGTAAAAGACAAAAGTTTAAAGGTAAAAGTTATTGCGTCTGTTTTTATACTGTTCACTGTCCACTGCTTGCTGCGTCCTGTATTATATGCTCAGCCGCAACTTCCCTATGATTTAATAGGAATTCCGACTGCTTATCCTATTCAGAAAGGAAGTTGCAGTATTGATTTTCGTGTTTACGGCGATGGAGGTGTTCTTAGTAAAATTCGCCTGGGGCTTTTAGATTCACTTTTTCTGGGGCTTTCGCTGAGCGTGGATGGTTTGGTAGGTTCTAGCACACCTTCAATCCCTAACGGAAATCCTGGCGTTCTTGCAAAGTTTAGAATTTTTGATGAGATTACCTCAAGAGTCTGGCCCACTATAAGTCTGGGTTTTGATTCTTCAAATTACTGGGGGAAAAAGGGAAAAGGTTTTTATGGGATTGTAAGCAAGGAATTTTCTGCAGGAAAGATGTTTTCTCATATTCACGGAGGACTTAATAGGCCAGTAGGCGAAAATGTGGGAATTGGTTTCTTTATTGGTTGTGATTTTTTCTTCACACCTGAGTTTTCGGCTATAGGTGAAATTGAGTCAGGTTACGATGACGCTAGTTCCATATACATAAGTTACAATTTCGGTATAGAGTATACCCCACTTCCTACATTAAGGGTAGGTTTTTTTGCCAGAAATTTATTTATAAGTGGTGCCGTGCAGTCAACACGTGAAATTCACATTGGATATACCAACAAACTTTTTTAATAAAAGGGGACAGGCTACTTTTTCACAAAGCACAAAGCAAGACCTGACCCCATGAGGTTTTATGAACGGGGACTTGGATTTTGAGAAGCCAATTACTGAGATTGAGAAGCGAATTAAAGAATTAAGAAATTTCGCCAAGGGAAAAAGGATAGATTTTACCAAGGAGATAGGGGAACTGGAAAGAAAAGCGCGCCAGTTAAAGAAAGAAGTTTTCTCCAGTTTGACAGCATGGCAGAGGACACAGTTAGCACGCCATTTAAAGAGACCAACCACTCTTGATTATATAGGAATGTTATTTGAGGATTTTATTGAGTTGCACGGTGACAGGTCTTTTGGTGATGATAGAGCATTAATCGGAGGATTGGCAAAGCTGGATGGAGAAGGAATAGTTGTGATTGGGCATCAAAAGGGAAAGGATACAAGGGAGAATATAGCGCGCAATTTTGGAATGGCACATCCTGAAGGATACCGTAAAGCCTTAAGACTGATGAAATTTGCCCAGAAATTTTCTAAACCAGTTATTTGTTTCATTGATACTCCTGGTGCCTACCCAGGGTTAGAAGCTGAGGAGAGAGGTCAATTTGAAGCAATTGCAAGAAACCTGCGCGATATGTCCCAGGTTTACACCCCTATCATTGTAATAGTTATTGGTGAAGGGGGTAGTGGTGGTGCGCTGGGTATTGGTATAGGGGATAAAATTCTGATGATGGAAAACGCTGTATATTTTGTTTGTACACCAGAAGCATGCAGTGCAATTTTATGGAGAGATTCCGCTAAAGCTGATGTGGCTGCTGAAGCATCCTGGATTACAGCCCCTGCACTTTTTAAATTGGGTATAATAGATGAAATTGTTCCTGAGCCTTCCGGGGGAGCGCATCGGGATCCCGGACTTGCTGCCCAGGAACTCAAAAAAGCAGTTTTGAAAAACCTGGGATTAATCAAAAATATTAACAAGGATGAGTTACTCCAGATGAGATATGAAAAATTCCGCAAGATGGGTGTTTTTACAGAAGAAATAGAAACCACAGAGTCGCGGAAATTGTAACTCAGGACTTTAGTCCTGACATCAAAACTGTAGCGCAGGACTTTAGTCCTGACATCAAAACTGTAGCGCAGGACTTTAGTCCTGACATCAAAACTGTAGCGCAGGACTTTATGTCCTGCTTACAGAAGAGGATAGAAAATGGAAAGAATTGCAGTAATGACCAGCGGTGGCGATGCACCTGGAATGAACGCTTGCATAAGAGCAGTAGTGCGCAGCGCAATTTACTACGGTTTTAAAGTATTCGGTGTCCGAAGAGGATACGCTGGTCTTATCGGCGGCGAAATTATCCCGATGGAGTTACGTTCAGTAAGCGGAATTATTAATCTTGGAGGAACCATTCTTAAAACTGCGCGCTGTGAGGAATTCAGAACAAAAGAAGGACGAGAAAAAGCAATTAAAGTGATAAAAGACAATAATATAGAAGGACTGGTTGTTATAGGTGGAGACGGTTCCTTTACCGCAGCAGGTCAACTATATGAGCAATACAAAATCCCAATTGTTGGAATTCCCGTTACCATAGATAATGATGTCTGTGGTACTGATTACACTGTTGGATTCGATACGGCAATTAATACTGCATTAGAGGCAATTGATAAAATTAGAGATACAGCTTTTTCACACGAACGTATTTTTATTATAGAAGTTATGGGAAGAAAAAGGGGTTTTCTTGCTCTTGAAGTGGGGTTGGCCAGTGGTTCAGAGATTGTTCTTCTTCCGGAAGTTAAATATGATTTAGATGTAATTTGTGAAAGTATTTTACACAACCGCGAAAAGGGTAAGACTTCTTATATTATCATAATGGCTGAAGGAGCGGGGAATTCTTTTGCAATTGCCGACCAGATTAAAAAATGCACTGGTTTTGAAGTGAAAGTGAGCATTATTGGTTATATACAGAGAGGCGGTTCACCGACTGCAAGGAGTAGAAAGATTGCCAGCCTTTTTGGGATACATGCGGTTCAGGTTTTAAAAGATATGCAGGAATCCAGCAATCCTAAAATTGTGGGAATCCGGGAAGAAAAAATAATTGATTACGATCTGGAATATATGTTGAAAAACGAGAAAAAGATTGATAAAGAATTATATGAGTTGGCGCAGATTCTTGCAATCTAATTAAATGTAGTGGCCAAAAGTAGGCACTCTGGAAGTGCAGAGCTTGCTCTGCAGAAAAGTCGAGTAAACTCGACCACTACAGTGCTAAAAAAAGGAGAAATAAAATGTCAGAAGAGCCAAAGTTATGTTCCATAGTACCTTTAATGCAGGCTGCAGAATTTGCTTCTTTGAGAGGGCATCCATCTGCTATCGGCGCATTTAATGTGAATTTTTATGCTCAGGCACAAGGAATATTAGAAGGTTTGTACAAAGCAGAAGCTCCTGGAATAATTCAGGCGAGCAGGGGTGCGAATAAATTCCAGGGTGGTGCGGATAAAATCCAGGTTATGGTATTAAAGGCAATAAAAGATATGAAAATCACTCTTCCTCTTGCACTGCATCTTGACCACGGAGATACTAAAAGTGCAAAGGATTGTGTTGACAATGGTTTTAGTTCTGTAATGATTGATGCTTCAAAATTAGATGAAATCCAGAACATAGAAGTTACCAAGGAAATAGTAGATTATGCTCACCCAAAGGGTGTTAGCGTAGAAGGTGAATATGGTAAATTAGCAGGTGTGGAAGAGGATGTTGCTTATGGAAAAACAACTTACGCAGACCCCAGGTTTGTACCTGTATTTTTTGACAGGAGCAAGGTAGATGCTCTTGCGGTGGCTTACGGAACCTCGCATGGACCTAACAAGGGTAAAACTGATGCTCTGAATGTAGGAATAGTAACTGATAGTTATGCCGGAATAAAGGCAAACCACCAGAATCTTGACCACTTTCTGGTTGGTCATGGTTCATCTACCGTGCCCAGAGAACTTGTCCAAGAAATAAATCAGTACGGCGGTTCATTAAAGGGGACAAGCGGTATTCCTGATTATATGATAAAAGCAGCAATTAAAGAAGGAATAAGAAAAGTAAACATAGACACTGATTTAAGATTAGGTATAACAGCTACGCTCAGGAAATATTTGAATGACCATCCGGATGTAGATAAAAAATCAGAAATTCTCAGTGTAATAAAAAAGGTATTCACAGGAGAAACTCCTGCAAAAGACAAAGACGGAAATCCTGTTGATTCAGGAAGCCTGGTTGACCCGAGAAGTTATTTAGAACCGGTTGTCAAAATGGACCCACAATTACTGAGAGAAAATTACCGCAGTTTTAAAGACGAAGCATTCATAGAAGTTATGACTTTAGTCAAAAACAGAATAGCCGAGCATGTTAAGAGTCTTGCAATAATGTTCGGCTCCGCAGGACTACTGTAGCGGCAGAGATTGCTCTGCCAAAAGTCGAGTAAACTCGACCACTACAGGTAGTGGCAGAGATTGTTCTGCCAAAAGTCGAGTAAACTCGACCACTACAGGTAGTGGCAGAGCTTGCTCTGCAGAAAAGTCGAGTAAACTCGACCACTACAGTAGCAGTAAAGGAGGGTTTTCAAAATGAAGGTAGGTGTTTTAACTGGTGGTGGAGATTGTCCGGGATTGAACCAGTCAATCCGTGGAATTATTTTGCGCTCCCTTGATTATGGAATTGAAGTTATTGGTTTAAAAAATGGCTGGGCAGGTTTAATTAAAGGTTTAACGATGTCCCTGGATTTAAAAACTGCTGATGAAATTATTTCAAAGGGCGGGACTATTTTAGGAAGTTCCAGAACGAATCCTTTTAAAAAAGAAGATGAAATGGTTCCGAAATGCATGGAGACATTTAAAAATATAGGTTTGGATGCTTTAATTGCAATTGGCGGAGATGATACTTTAGGGGTGGCAAATAAGTTTTACAAGAAAGGTTTAAAAATTGTTGGAGTTCCAAAAACAATGGACAATGACCTTTCTGCTACTGATTATACTTTCGGATTTGATAGTGCTGCCACCATTGCCATCGATGCCGTAGAAAGATTAAGAGACACAGGAAAATCACATCATCGGATTATGGTGTTAGAAGTTATGGGAAGGCATGCCGGCTGGGTTGCTCTTTTTACGGGTATTGCAGGTGGAGCAGACTGGATACTTATTCCGGAACAAAAAGTTAATTTTGATGAAATGTGCACTCACCTCAAGAAAGTATGGGAAAGGAAGGGCTATGGAATTGTAGTTGTTTCTGAAGGAATAGAATTTTCAGAGGAAGATGAGGAAGATGAGGAAGAGCAGGAAAAAGATGCTTTCGGCCACATCATTCTTAAAAAAAGAGCTGTGGCAGTGACTTTGGAAAAAGAAATTGAAAAAAGGACAGGAATTGAAGCAAGGAGTTCAGTGATCGGACACATGCAGAGAGGAGGTTCGCCAACACTCTTTGACAGGATTCTGAGCTTAAGAGTGGGAGTTAAAGCAGTTGATTTAATAAAAGAAGGAAAATTTGGAATGATGGCATGCCTTAAAGGCAATAGGATTGAGGCAGTTCCGCTTGAGCAAGCAGTGGCAAAATTAAAGACAGTAGATGAGGAATGGTGGAGTTTTGCAAAAGTATTTTTAAAGTAGTGGGCAATTCCATTAGATTGCTTCGGTCGCCCGAGGCGACCTCGCAACGACCACTACAAACAAGGGAGGGAGAGAAGATGGCTGATTTAAAAGGTTTGGCAGAAAGTATTATTGGTGGAAACATGGCAAAGGCAAAGGAGTTGACTCAGTCAGCGGTTCAGGAGGGTGTAGAACCAGGGAAGATTTTAGGGGAAGGATTGATCGCTGGTATGAATGTGGTCGGTGACAAGTTCAAAAAGAACGAGTTTTATGTTCCTGAGGTGCTGATTGCTGCCCGAGCAATGCATGCCGGGATGGACATATTGAAACCTATTCTTGCTAAAAGTGGTGTAAAACCAGTAGCAACAGTGGTGGTGGGTACAGTGAAGGGTGATTTGCACGACATTGGCAAAAACTTAGTTGTGATGATGCTTGAAGGGGCAGGTTTCGATGTTGTAGATGCTGGAGTGGATGTTGACGCCGAGAAATTTGCTTCTGCAATTCAGGAAAAATCTGCGAAATTACTGGGCATGTCCGCACTTCTTACTACAACTATGCCTTCTATGAAGACAACAATCGATGTATTGCAGACAAAGGGTTTAAAGGACAAGGTAAAAATAATGGTAGGCGGTGCTCCACTGACACAGGAATATGCGGATGAGATTGGTGCAGATGGCTATGCTCCTGATGCCGCATCTGCTGTGGACAAAGCAAAGGAATTATTAAGTCTGTAGAAAAAGTAAAAAGGGGACGCTTCTACTTTTTTTCTGCTCTGTCAAGAGTGAAATTTATTTGTAGGGTGGACATCTTTTTAATTCATAAGTAGAAGCGTCCCCTTTTTAAAATTTATGAAAACTAAAATTGCTGAAAAAGGCCTATTCATAACTATATTCTGGCTGCCGCTGATAAACATAGTTATGTACATAGGTCTTCTTATTTCATTTTTCAGTTCTTTGAAAAAAATAAAATTATCAGAAAAGAAGAATGCGCTTGATTGGGCTATAATTATTTTTACCGCAGTTGTTTTTGTTTCAACATTAACTTCTGTAAACAAACTATTAAGCATATATGGATTTATAGCATTTTGCGCATATCCAATTGCTTATTTTGTTTTTGCAAAGAACATCAACAGGGAAAATTTAAGTAAGATATTAGACTTGATTGTTCTTTCATTTCTTGTGGTAGTTGTGATAGGTGCTTT
>MNUO01000119.1 GCA_001871015.1 Candidatus Desantisbacteria bacterium CG1_02_38_46 | reverse complement strand
TGTTGTAACTCAAACCTTCAGGTTTGATATCAGGACTAAAGTCCTGAGTTACATCTGTATGTTGTAACTCAAACCTTCAGGTTTGATATCAGGACTAAAGTCCTGAGTTACATCTGTATGTTGTAACTCAAACCTTCAGGTTTGATATCTTAAGAGCGAAAGGTGGTGATATAAATGATTAAGTTAAGAGAAAAGGGTTTTACACTGGTTGAGATTATGATCGTGGTAGCGATTATAGCTATCCTGTCAGCTATTGCTATTCCTAATTTTATGGCTGCAAGGTCCAAGTCCAGAGCAAATGCTTGCAAGGCGAATCTGCGTCAGATTGAATCAGCAGTTGAGCAATACGCAATGGATGCTACCAAGGTAGATGGAGACAGTGTTACAATGTCTTCCCTGTCGCCTACCTACATCAAGAAGACTCCGAGCTGTCCATCAGCTGGAAACTATGGGGATAGTTCAAGCTATGACATAGGAACTGCAGAAACAGGACTCACCGGGCCTGTGAATACATTTGCAGTAGGAGGAACTCCCTGGTGTTCCATTGGAAGCGGTGCTGCTGCAGGTGGCTATCCGCACGTTCAGTATGAATAATTTGAAGTATGTGTTTAAAAAGGCGGCCATTATTTAGTCGTGAAATTTTAGAGCCTTTGGCCGCCTTTTTTCTTTTTTGAATCTCGAGCGCCTTTGTTTCTTCTTATGGGTTATTGCAGCACTCTGGTTTGCTTGGGTATGTTTTTTGCAATAGAAGAGTTTAACCTTACAAGATTAGTTTTTGAGGACACGCAGAGATATGAGGAATTGGCAGAGAAGTATGTCCTGGCGGGAGCTATTCCTGAACAAAAACGGGGCGATGCTTTGCACATTGCTATGGCTACGGTGGGAAGGATGGATATTTTGGCCAGCTGGAATTGTGATCATATTGTAAGGTTTAAAACTCAGCAGATAGTGAGAACAGTAAATATTATAGAAGGCTTGACTGATTTAGCTATTAATACGCCAAAGGAGGTACTCAGTTTATGAAGAAAATTTCTCCGGATCCCAATGAGGAAGTTGAAAAGTGGAAAGATGCTCTCTACGAGGAGATTAAGAATTTAAGTGGAAGAGAGTTAAGAAATCACCTCGAGGAAAATGCGCAGCAAATTTTAAAGAAATATCAGATTAAATGTACCGCGCAATACTACATAAAAAGACCTGCACAGACTTTAGTTCACGTTTAAATATTCACATTCCTACACCGGCCTTTTCTTGAAAAATATGAAGCATTAGAATTGGAAAAGAAGGCAGAACAAGAAAGAAGACTCCAGCAAGAAAGAATTGATGAGCAGCAAAAAAGATTAGAAGAACAGAGAAGAGCAGAAGAAGAAATAAGGGAAAGGGAAAGAAAGTTAGAAGAGCAAAGAAGAAGAGAGAAGACTTGAAGAAGAGAGAAGAAGGTGGGAGCATGAAAGACACCTTCCTTAAATTGCTGTAATAATTTTTTGTAGGTGTGGTAACTGCGATACTTTTTCCAGTGCCACACCTTTTTTATTGTAACATTTAAGCCATTAGACAATTTTTAGCAAAAGTTCCATCTAGTTTCGGTTACTTTTTTATATGAGGCAACCAGTACCATTTCGGTTACTTTTTTCGTGATTTAATGCGGAAACTTGACAAAATTAAAAATTTGTGTATAATAGTGTTGGAGTAATGAAATATATAGAGGAACCCAAAATTAGAGTATAGGCAGGGAGATTAAAATGCCTGAATTTGGATTTGGTTTAGATGTAGGAGCAGCGAATATTAAACTCGCCTGCATAAAAAGGGTTAAGAAGGAATTACAATTAGTTGACCTTGTTTTGCAGAAAGGAATAGAGCCTGCACCAATAAAGGGCGAAATTGAAAGAATATTGAGTGAGAATAAATTGAAGGAAGGTGAGGTTGTTACCAGCGTTTCAGGACCATCCGTAGTTGTAAGATATGTAGATTTTCCAGATATGTCTGAGGGGGAAGTGAAAAATGCAATTGCCCTGGAATCTGAAAGATTTCTTCCTTTCCGATTTGAGGATGTCAATCTTGATGTGCAGGTTTTGAAAGGTGCCAGCGAATCAAAGGGGAAGATGCATGTCCTGATTGTAGCCGCAAGAAAAGAAATAATTAAAAAACGACTTGATTTCCTGGATTCAGCGGGTCTTATCCCAATTGCTATTGATGTTGATGCATTGAGTCTGGCTAACTGTTTTGAAAAAGAAACTGTGACAAGTACCAATGCCATTGGATTGCTTAATATCGGTGCGACTTTTACAAATCTCTGCATAATTGAAGAGGGAATTCCCTGTTTTACGCGCGATATTCCGCTTGGCGGGAATACAATTAGCTCCCATCTTCAGAAAAGGTTAGGTATCTTACCTGAGGAGGCGGAGGATTTGAAAATAAAAATTGGGCTTTCGCAGGAAGGTGAAGAGGCTGAAAAAGAAAAAATTACAAAGATAAATGATGCAGTAAAAGAAATACTTGAAAGTTTCCTGAAGGAAGTTCGTTATTCATTCGATTTTCATCAAAGCCAGGCTAAGGGAAAAGTCATTGAAAGAATCTATCTGAGTGGAGGGACCAGTCTTCTCAAAGAAGTGGATAAATTTTTAGGTGCGGAATTAGGTGTTTCTGTGGAAATCTGGAATCCGCTTAAACTCCTTCCTGCTCCCAAGGAACTTATAGATAAATGGCAGGCTATGTCCTCTATGTTTCCTGTAAGCCTCGGGCTTGCGTACAAAGGATTAGAATATGCTTAAGATAAATCTTTTACCTCCCCAGCTAAGGAGAAAAAAGAAAAGAAGAGTAGTGGTTTTTGAAGCCACCCAGACTTTGCTGATATTAATAGTAGCATGCGAGATTGTTGCTTTTCTCAGTCTTTTTGTGTTTCTCAGCGTCAGGATAAACAGTAAGCAGAAAGAGTTGAAAGGAATAAGAGCTGAGATAGATAAATTGCAAGCCGAGGTTAAAGAGGTCAGGATTTTAGAAGAAGATGCAAATAAAATGGAAAAAAGAATCCAGATTATAGATCAGTTGATGTTCTCAAGACTTTCCTGGTCGAGAAAATTGAACGAAATAAGTAGTTTTATTCCAGATAATATATGGCTTACTTCTCTTAGTTTATCCAAGCAGGCAGTTTCTCAGCCCGGGGGTGCCCCGGTGGTAAAAAATGTTCTGATCTTAAGAGGAAAAGTGCTTGCTCTACCAGGAGAAAAAGCTGTAAATCTTATAGGTGTTTTTATGAATAATTTGAAATTCAACCCTTCTTTTTTTGAAACATTCAGCGATGTAGAATTTATGGGTACAACCACCGGGGTAATTGGTGAAAAAGAAATTGTTGAATTTGAATTGCGCTGTCCATTCAGGTAATTCAAACCTTTTCATTAGACCCGTTCGCAGCGGCGAAAGGAAGGTTTGATATCAGGGCTAAAGCCCTGAGTTACAAAGAGGAGAAGATGAGTCCTATAAAATTAAGTAGAAGGATGTGGGTGATGCTTATATTGCCTACTGCAGGGGTTATTGCACTTTTTATATTTATATCGCGCCCAAAATTTAAGGAAATTAAAAAATTAAGTGATGAAATTGTGAAAGCAAATGAAGAATTACAGGAAACCCAGAAAATTGCTCGCATGAAGGACAAACTCATAGAAGAAATTAATAAACTCAGGGAATCAATAATCTATTATGAGCGCAGAATTCCAGGCGAAAAAGCAACTTCCTGGCTTTTAATTGAGTTGAGCAGAGTGGCACGCCAGACAGGAATAAAATATGCTTCTATTACTCCTCAACCTGAGGAAAAAAAGGAATTATATATAAGGGTGCCTATCAAAATTGAAATTCAATGTGGTTATCATAGTCTTGGAAAATTCTTAAGCAAAATTGAGAATTCACAACGATTTATGGATGTAGATGATATTGTAATTTCACCTGACGCAGCTAATCCTTTGAAGCATCGCGTCTCAATGAAAATAAGCACTTTTATGCTTGCACCAGAGGTGAAACAGTGATGAAAAAAACAATCTGCTGTTTTATTTTCATCTTCATCTTCACAGAGTCCTTTTGCGCAGAGGACATAGTTAGACGCCTTAATAACTTAAACAAATATCTTGACCAAAAAAAAATGACTGTAACAGGTTTCAAGTATAATGCGAGGGGGAAACGTGACCCATTCATCCCGCTTGTTGGATTAGAACAATTTCTGAAAAGTGTTGAGGCGCTCACTGACCAGGAGAGAGAATCTCTGCCAGGGCTTCCTTCCCTTACTGAAATGAAGAATTTATTTCCATTTACTCTGATTGGAATTGTACATAGTGAAGGTGGTAAATCGCTGGCAATTATTAATGACAAGATACTTGAAAAGGGCGATGAGGTTGATGGTGCTAAAGTTCTGGAAATTGAGCAAGGTAGTGTCAGGTTATCATGGAAGAAAAAGACAATTTCCTTAAGTTTGAAAGAGGAGAAAATTTTAAAGTAAATCTGGGAGGGTCAATTGGAGGGTCAAAATGAAAAAATATAAAGGGATTGTATTAATTTTAACTATTTTACTCATTCCTATTTTTATGTCTGGTGGGGACTTAATCAAAATTAAGGGAGTCAACACTAAAGAGATAAAGGAGGGGATAAGTATTGAAATAACCCTGGATAAGCCTGTTTCCTATAAATATTTTACTTTAGAAAATCCTCTCCGTCTGGTAGTTGACCTCTATGATGTTGTAGCAACATCTGAGACTATTTCTGTAGATAAAGCAATGGTTAAAACCCTGAGAATAGCTCAATTTTCCAGAAAACCTAAAGTTATTACCCGTGTGGTTGCTGACCTCACACAAACTCCTGAAGGGGTTAGTGTTACCAAAGAAGAAAATTTAATACTTATTAACCTCTATACAAAACTGCTCAGCGAAATTCCGTCTCAACCTTCCACTGCAGAGACAATTCCTCCTTCAGAAGTTGTTCCCGCTGAAGTTAAAAAAGAAGAAATACCAAAACCCAGGGAAATGATTTCTCTGGAGGTTAAAAAAGAAGAAATACCAAAACCCAGGGAAATGATTTCTCTGGATTTTAGAAATGCAGAGATAAGCGATGTCCTCTGGATTCTTGCAAAGAAGGCTCGTATAAATGTAATAGGCAGGGAGGATGTAACAGGAAAAGTGACAATTCACCTGGATAGTGTTGACCCAAAAAATGCTCTTGATATAATTCTGAAACTATATGGTTATGCATACGAAAAGGAAGGTGAGAATATTTTTCGCATAGTAAAAACTGAGGCAAAGGGCAAAGAAGGAACTATTGAGAGAGCACAGAAAGTTTTTATGACGAAGAGTTTTGTGATTAAATATGCAAAGGCTTCTCAGCTTGCAACGACTGTATCCAAAATGCTTTCTTCTGATGGAGTTATGCAGGCGGATGACCCTTCAAATACTTTAATTGTGATTGATACTCCTATGAATGTAGAGTCAATTGAAAGGATGATTGGAGAGCTTGACCTTGCACCAAAGCAGGTTTTAATTGAGGTGAAATTTGTTGAGATATCCACTGCCAAAGGAGAAGATTTTCGCACAATCTGGAATCGCATTGGAAAAAGTGGTTCTGAGTTTACAGGAAAAATATCCCTTGCTCCTATGAAGGGTACTGGTTTTGGCATTACAATTTCAACAGAATACATTGATGCGCTTATTGAGCTATTCAAATCTGCAACAGATTTCAACCTTATGTCTACCCCGCAGATTGTTACGTTGGATAATAGAGAAGCAAGGATTCAGGTTGGTTCGCAAGTTCCTTACAAGAAAACAACTGTTATATCTTCAATGGGTACAACCACGACAAGCGAGGAGATAATTTACCTTGATGTGGGAGTTGTTCTTTCTGTAACGCCACATATAAGTGGAGCAAATTCTGTAATTGTAGATATTAAACCTGTCATCAGCGATTATGAGTATTCAAAAGATGTGCCTGGTGTTCCAATTATTTCCACTCGCAATATTGAAAGTCGTGTTTTGATTTATGATGGTCAGACTTTAATTGTTGGTGGGTTAATGAAGGATGATATAAGGAAAACTGAATATAAAGTTCCTCTTCTTGGCGACATTCCTCTTCTTGGAGCGTTATTTAAGTATACCAGTCAGAGCAAAGTCAAAATTAACCTGGTTATTTTTATTACCCCTCACATAATTAAGTAAATATCAGAATTCTGCTAGGGAGGTGAGTTCCACTCTGAAAGAAATACTATCTATTATTTTAGAATCTGCGGAGGACAAAAAGGCTTTGGATAGTATAACTCTTGACCTTAGGAAAATAACTTCTGTGGCAGATTATTTTTTTATTTGTAGTGGAGAGTCCACCACCCAGGTGAAAGCAATAGCTGATGGCATCATGGAAAGACTTAAGGATAAAAAAATCAAGCTATGGCATGATGAAGGATATGAAGATGCGAGGTGGATACTGTTAGATTATGGTACAATAATTATACATGTGTTTTACAAAGAGACAAGAGAATTTTATAATTTAGAGGGATTGTGGGCTGATGCTCCACAGATAGAAAAGTAGGGACAGACACTACTTTTCCTGGGGCTGTAGCGCAGCGGCAGCGCGTTTCCTTGGCATGGAAAAGGTCAGGGGTTCGATTCCCCTCAGCTCCATTCTCGAAATGGATAAAGCCTCGTATTTGTAACATTTATTGGACGAGGCTTTTGCTGTTTAATTGGGGGTAAATTTATGATTAAACCATATACGAGAATTTTGAAATATATCAAACCATACTGGTCTTATTTATTAGGGGCGTTCGGATGTACAATTGTTGCTGCTGTAAGCATTCTTTTTCTCCCAGGTCTGCTTCAAAATCTCATCAATCATATGCAATTGAGGGATTTCAAATATTTAAATGTGTTTTTCAGGCACGGTATGCTGTTGCTACTTTTCAGGTCTGTTTCTGTTTATGGACAGACCTACCTGACTGCTTATATCTGCCAGCGTGCAATAACTGATTTGAGAAATGAA
>MNUO01000093.1 GCA_001871015.1 Candidatus Desantisbacteria bacterium CG1_02_38_46 | reverse complement strand
TAGAGCTTGCACAACTGATGCATCTTTTGCCACGACTTACAGGGTATGGAGTTTTGCTCTCACAATTGGCAGGAGGTATAGGTACAAGAGGCCCTGGCGAGACAAAACTTGAATACGACAGGCGCCGAATCAGGCAGCGTATTGGCGTACTTAAAAAAGAAATAGAAAATATTAGAAGGAGGAGGGCGGTCCAGAAGGAAGGCAGGTTACATTACTTAGGAGGGCATTGCCTTGTTTCTTTAGTGGGATATACAAATACTGGCAAGAGTACTTTATTGAATGTTTTGAGCGATGCCCGGGTCATGGTAGACGATAAATTGTTTGCTACCCTTGATCCAACTACAAGGAGAATTAAACTTCCCAATAATCAAGAAGTATTACTAACAGACACAGTAGGATTTATCAAGAACCTTCCACACCATCTTGTAGCTGCTTTTCAATCTACCTTAGAGGAAGTAAAAGTTGCAGATTTGCTTTTGCATATAGTGGACATAAGTTCTAATAAAATGGAAGAAGAAATAAATACTGTTTATAAAGTTCTGGAGGAGTTGGGAGCAGAAAAAAAACCCATTCTTACAGTTTTTAACAAAAAGGATAAGTTAAAATCATCAATCGCAATCAATCGAATGGTGGAAAAAACTCCTGACAGTGTTGCTATTTCTGCACTGTACAAAGAAGGATTAGATAATCTTCTGCAAAGAATGGCAGATTTCTTTGAGCCAAGGAGAAATTTGTTGCGCCTTTCCATTCCTTATCAATTGGGAATGAAGATTCTGCCATTCATATATAGGAAGGGAGAGGTGTTAAAGCGAGAATTTCTGGATGGAAAAATAATTTTAGATGTAAAAATAGACACAGAAGTTGCCCAGAGTTTAAAAGAATATATAGTAAAGGAGTAGAGAAATGGCGAGGAGTAAGTCAAAACAAAAAAGGAGAAGACATTTATTTCGTGTGAGTAGAAAAAAACGGATGAAGAAAAAAAAGCAAAAGTAATTGATTGAACAAAGTAAACCATCAGAGGAGAAAATTAATGGAGGATAAATATCCATTTGCTGAAATAGAATACAAATGGCAAAAATATTGGGAACAACATAAAATTTATGAGGTCGAGAAAGATTCATCTAAAGAAAAATATTATGTTCTCGAAATGTTTCCATATCCTTCTGCCACGCTTCATGTAGGACATACAAGACCATATTCCATCACAGATGTAATAGCAAGATTTAAACTGCTTCAGGGTTTTAATGTCCTGCATCCTGTTGGATATGATTCATTTGGAATGCCTGCTGAGATTTCAGCTTTTGAAAGGAGTATGCACCCAGCCACCTGGACATATCAATGTATTGATAATATACGGGCACAGTTTAAACGTCTTGGTTTTTCCTATGATTGGAGAAGAGAAATTATTACATGCGAACCGTCATATTATAGGTGGAATCAGTGGTTTTTTCTGAAATTTTATGAAAAAGGGCTGGCGTACAGAAAAAAAACACCTGCGAATTGGTGTTCTAAATGTGAGACTGTGCTTGCTAATGAACAGGTAATAGATGGCCAATGCTGGCGGTGCAATACAAAAGTAGAACAAAAGAATTTGGAACAATGGTTTCTCAGTATAACCTCGTATGCAGAAAGATTGCTTGACACTTCAAATCTCAAGGAATGGCCTGAAAGGGTGCTGTTGATGCAGAAAAACTGGATAGGTAGAAGTGAGGGGGTGGAGATAAAATTTAAAATTAAAAATGAGGAACTACCGGTGTTTACGACAAGACCGGATACCATCTTCGGTGCAACCTATGTTGTTTTATCGCCTGAACATCCGCTTGTCAATAACATAATTCATTTGTCAAAAAGCCGGGGATTAATAAAGAAATTTGTTGAAAAGGCAAAGTCAAAGGATATGACTATCGCTACCATTTTGGATATGGAAAAAGAGGGTATTTGGACAGGTTTTTATGCAGTAAATCCTGTAAATAATGAGAAAATTCCTATCTGGGTTGCTAATTATGTTCTTACGGAGTACGGGACAGGTGCCATAATGGCAGTACCTACACATGACCAGAGGGATTTTGAATTCGCTAAGAAATACGGGCTACCAATGCGGATTGTGATACAAAAGCAGACTTCAGACTCTAAACTGCAGAATGTAGAAGAAATGACGCAATCTTATGAAGGAGAAGGGGTTCTGGTTAACTCGGGGCAATTTAATGGGTTAGAAAATAAACAAGCAATTGATAAGATTGGGATATGGATGGAACAGCAGGGGATTGGGGAAAGAAAAGTTTATTATAAACTTCGGGACTGGTGTATTTCCCGCCAGAGATACTGGGGTACACCTATTCCTATTGTGTATTGTGAAAAATGTGGGATAGTAGCGGTGCCAGAAAATGATTTACCAGTTAAGCTTCCCAAAAAAATAACAATTACAAGAAAGGGTCAATCGCCGTTAGCATATGTAGAAGAATTTGTAAATTGTACCTGCCCTAAATGTAGAGGAAGGGCGAGGCGGGAAACAGATACAATGGACACTTTTGTATGTTCATCCTGGTATTTTCTGCGTTATACAAGTATAAATTCAGAAAAAGTTCCGTTTAATTTAGAAGATGTAAATTACTGGATGCCAGTGGAACAATATGTTGGAGGCGTAGAACACGCTATACTCCATCTGCTTTATGCACGATTCTTCAATAAATTTCTAAAGGATATTGGTATGGTCAACAATGAAGAACCATTTACTAACCTTCTTGTTCATGGGATGGTTATTAAAGATGGTGCAAAGATGTCCAAGTCAAAAGGGAACGTTGTTAGCCCAGACGAAATTATTGAAAGGTATGGTGCAGATGTTCTGCGGTTATTTATGCTTTTTGCAGCTCCTCCACAACCGGATCTCGAGTGGAGCGATGAAGGGATAGAAGGTGCAAACAGGTTCTTGAATAGAGTGTGGAGACTCGTAAAACAGGTCGTAGAGTCAGAAAAATGTGGCGGACAAGAGAATCAAAGAATCTTAAGAAAGTTACATCACACAATTAAGAAAGTAACAGAGGATATTGAGCGGTTTCATTTCAATACAGCAATTGCCAGTATAATGGAATTAATTAACACAGTGCAACAATCCAGCCCAATCCGCAAAGAAATTTTAGAAACTATTGTGCTGCTTCTTTCTCCATTTGTGCCTCATATTTGCGAGGAGATGTGGGAATCGATGGGAAATAAACCCAGCATTTTTAATCAGTCCTGGCCCAAATACAATCCTGAACTGATTAAAGAGGAAGAGACTTTAATTATCATTCAGGTGAATGGACGAGTTCGGGACAAAATGCTGGTTCCATCTGGAATTAGTGAGGAAGATGTTAGAAAAATGGTTTTGAACAGGGAAAAAGTGCGAAAGTGGACAGGCGGCAAGACAATTGAGAATATAATATTCATTCCAGATAAATTGATAAATATAGTTGTTTAATAAATAAAATGGGGACAGGTTCTATTTTTATTACCTTTGGAATGATTGCGGGAGGATATTTTTTGGGTTCCATATCTCCATCCTATATCTACTGTAAATGGACTAAGGGGGTAGATATTCGAACCATCGGAGATAAGAATCCTGGTGCTGGCAATATTGCTACAGTAATTGGGAGCACACCTGCATTTATAATTGCGTTCATTGATTTTTGTAAAGGGATAGTCCCTGTCCTTATAGCAAAAAATCTGGGCATTTCACTCCCCTGCTTAATTGTTATAGGATTGATAACTGTAACAGGGCATGATTGGTCAATATTCCTTAATTTCAGAGGGGGAAAGGGAACTCTTACATCACTTGGTGCATCAGTTTTTTTGTTACCTTTTGAAACTTTGTTTGCTTTTTCAGTGTGGTTATTTATTCATTATATTATGAAAGTTCGTTTTATTGGTTCAGTTATCACTTTTTCCTTAATTCTATTTTTAACCTGGCTAGTTTCATACAGGTTTTTTGGCGAACCTAAATATTTACTTTTGTTTCCACTTGGAATTCTTGTTCTATTTTTGATGAGAATGCCAGAGAACATTAAAAACTTTTTTCAAAAAAGGAGTACCCAGGCAGGAGGATGAAAAAAATATTTTACGCCATTCTCATTACAATGCTGGCAGGTGTCACTTTTTTCTGGCTTTTTTATTCAACTAAAGATTATTCCAGGACTCCTGATGAAGTGGTTTACACAATGTGTGCTGGTTCGTTCATTGAATGGATAAAGAACCCCGATCCATTTTCAAAAGATGTTCTTCTTAGACACTGGGATATAGGTTATGAACATCCTTCGTTTGTAAAAATTTTATCTGGTATTACCTGGTCAATATTTCATAATAAAGTCGGAAATCTTACTTCATACCGGCTTGCGACAATAATAAATTTTTCACTTTTAATGGTTGTTTTGTATATCTTTTCATCTCCTTATCTTGGAAGAGGTATGGCTATTTGTGCAAGTGTATTTCTTCTGTGTATTCCGGAAGTTGTTAAATATGCACACCTTGCTGAAATAAATATTAATCTTGCCCTTTTCTGGTTTTTGATAGTAATATTTTTCCTGAAAGGTTTGAAGACTAAATACTGGATATATATTTCAGGGATAATTTTTGGACTTGCATTGGGTTCAAAAATGACAACTTTTATAATACCTGTTGCTATGCTGATCTGGATTATAAAATACCACCCCCCTAAATCCTGGAATGCTTATGTTATTTTTCTTGTTCTTGGCATCCTGACATTTATTTTAAGCTGGCCTTCATTGTGGTTTAGTTTTCCTTCTAAATTGATTGAGCATACAAAATTTTATGTTACTTCAATTCCAGTTACTCCAGATAAACCCTGGTATTTTGGTCCTAAATCATTCTTCTATGGTATTCCGCCTGGATTGGCGATTTTATTTATAATTGGAGTTGCAGGAGTGTTTATAGAGAAGAATCAACTCGGAATACTTTCGTTTATAAATATGCTCATGATGTTTTTGATTTCTTCTATCCATTTTATTTATCCAGGAGAAGGAATCAGGTATTTTTTACCGGCAATTCCATTTGTAACAATTTTATGTGCATCAGGCTTGAAGTATTTATGTCTAAGATTCTAATCCTTGCTTCATTTATTGGGTCCGGACACAAAAAAGCTGCCGAGTCTATTCAGAGTGCCTTAAGAGAATTGGAGCCCGGTGTAGAAACTGAAATTGTAAATTTTTTTCAATTTACTCATCCGGGAATAGCCAGAGCAATAAGTGGATTTTATTTTAAACTTCTTCATTCAAATCCAAAAACCTGGGGATATCTCTATGACCCACAGGAGGGTAAAGCTAAAATTGCAGAGATGTCAGGTTTGCAGGGTTTGATTAAAGGAATAAAGGTTAAGAGGGCTCTTGAATATGCTTTTGATTGCGGGGTTGAGTCAGAAATAAAAAGTATTGTCGATGGTGGGCCGGTCAATAATGAGATGGGGATGAAAGAACTATTACAAATGTTAGGGGCAAAATCTGAGATAGCTGAAAAGATGTATGACGAGAAAAATGACAAATTCAGATTTCCTTATTCTCTCATAGAGGATAAATTAAGGCTATTAAGGAAATTGGGTGGATATTTCCTGTTTAGAATGGGAGAGTTGATTGTTAGCTATAAACCAGATGCAATAGTTTGCACGCAGGTTTTTCCCTGTATGTTTGTGGCAAAACTGAAAGAAAAGAAAAAAATAAATATTCCACTCATCGGGGTAATAACTGATTTTGGTGTTCATTCTTACTGGACAAGACCAGGTGTAGATGCTTTTATTTCACCATGTCCGGAGATGTCAAATATATTACTGGGCAGGGATATCCCCGGGAATGCAATTTATGAATACGGAATTCCAATTTCAAGAAAATTTAGTCTTCCAAAGAACAAATTAGAATTATGCAGGAAGTTCGGTTTAAATCCCGAGCTGTTCACTGTTCTTTTTATGGGGGGTGGCACAGGTTTCTGCATCGATTTACTGGGAACATTGAAAAAATACGAGGAGGAAAAATTACCTTTGCAGATGATATTAGTTGCAGGAGAGAATGAAGAACTGAAGTTGGAGATGGAAAAAATGAAGGAATATATGAATATGCCTTTCCTCGTGTTCGGATTTGTAGATAATGTGGATGAAATGATGGCTGTATCAGATCTTATTGTTACTAAACCAGGTGGGCTTACCATAGCGGAATCCATGGTTTCGTCTTTGCCAATGGTGCTTGTGAGGGTAATACAGGGACAGGAGGATAATAACTTGAAATTCCTTCTTGCTAAAGGCGTGGGAGTTTATGGAGGCAAAGGCGAGAAGGTATGGTCTATAATTCGTAATTTTCTTAAAAATCCAGAAAAATTAGAAGAACTCAAAACTAAGGCAGAGGGATTGGCATATCCTGATTCAGCCATCAATATTTCAAAACTCATTTTATCTTTTGTCGTCAAGAAAAATCAGACCTGAAGGTCTGAGTTACGTAACTCAGGACTTTAGTCCTGAAGGTTGTGATAACTTTTGGTATAATTTCCTTAGTTGTCAAGACCTACCCGGTCGTCAAGACCTACCCGGTCGTCAAGACCTACCCGGTCGTCAAGACCTACCCGGCGAAAAAGAGTGTATGATGTTCAATAAAAAAGAGCAGAAAGCCCTTTTATTTTTAATTTTTTTAATAATTGCTGGCGCCTTGATTATTCTTTTGAGGGATTATCGAACAGGAGATTCTTTTGAGATAATAAAGGGCAAGCAATCTGTAGAAGTATATGTATATGGTGAAGTAGTATATCCTGGTGTTTATAAAGTAGCTATATCTGATTCTATTGGGCGTCTTTTAGAAAAAGCAGGTATTAGCAAAAGTGCATCCAGAAAGGCAATCCTTTCTATTTTAGACTCTAATAGTATTGTCCATATGCCGGTAAATATCAATACAGCAAATAAAAAAGAACTGGAAAGTTTACCAGGTATAGGTCCGAAACTGGCGCAGAATATAATTGATTATCGCAGTAAATACGGTAATTTTAAAAACAAAGAGGAAATCAAAAAGATTAAAGGAATTGGTATAAAAAAATTTCAAACCCTCTCCTGCCTGATATTTACAACTGAAAAGAAAAGCGGTGAGGTTCCAGGAGAATTAGAAATTGAGACAAGGGGGTTTAAAAAAGAAAGTGTTTACAAGGTAAGAAGTGGAACTACCATTTCAGATTTCCTTAATCTTGCAGGTGGACCTGTTAAAGAAACGAATTTAAAATTTCTAAAACTTGAAATAAAATGAGGTAATAAGCGTGACAATTACAGAAAAAATTCTTGCTGTACATAGTTCTAGAAAAAAAGTACAGCCCGATGAATTTATTGAAGCAAGTGTAGATTTGGCACTTGGAAATGATATTACTGCACCTATTGCCATAAAAGAATTTGAAAAACTGGGAATGGGGAAAGTTTTTAATAGGAATAGAATAGCGCTTGTTCCTGACCACTTCGTTCCAAATAAAGATGTTGAAAGTGCCGGGCAGGCAAAAATCTTGAGGGATTTTGCTCGCCGGTATAAAATAAAATATTATTTTGAAGTTGGAAGAATGGGTATAGAACACGCACTTTTGCCAGAAATAGGATTAATAAAACCAGGCAATCTTGTAATAGGAGCAGATTCTCACACCTGCACATATGGAGCCCTCGGAGCATTCTCAACAGGCGTTGGCTCAACTGATTTAGCCGCTGTATTTGCAACAGGAAAAATCTGGCTTAAAGTGCCCCAAACTTTAAAATTCATTTATTACGGAAAACTAAAAAAATGGGTAGGCGGTAAAGATTTAATACTTCATACCATTGGAGATATTGGCGTTGATGGTGCGCTTTATTGTGCAATGGAGTTTACCGGAGATGCGATATCGCAAATTGGAATGTCAGATAGATTTGCAATGTGCAATATGGCAATAGAGGCAGGAGCAAAGAACGGAATAATTGAGCCGGACGAAATTACCTCTGGGTTTGCTAACGTAACGCAGACCTTTAGGTCTGCAGTATGTGGTGGCAGAGTTTACTCTGCAGGTTTATGTGGTGGCAGAGTTTACTCTGCAGGTTTATGTGGTGGCCCCCCCGCTTGTCTGCGACAAGCAGACGGGGGGACAGGTATTAAGGCAGACAAAAATGCAAAGTACAAGAAGGTTATTGAATATGATGTATCAAAAATTGAACCACAGGTAGCTTTTCCATCACTGCCTTCTAATTGTAAACCGATAAGTAAGGTTGGGAATGTTAGAATAGACCAGGCGTTTATAGGGTCATGTACAAACGGTAGAATTGAAGATTTGAGAATTGCAGCAAAAGTTCTGGCTGGTCATAAGGTTCATCCCGATACCAGGTTAATAATTATTCCTGCTACCCAGCAGGTTTATCTTTCTGCATTGAAGGAAGGTTTAGTGGAAATATTTGTTGTTGCTGGCGGTGTTGTTAGTACGCCTAGCTGTGGACCATGTCTTGGTGGACACATGGGAGTGCTTGCAGCCGGGGAGCGATGCATTGCTACTACAAATCGTAATTTTAAAGGGAGAATGGGGGATTTGAAGAGTGAGGTTTATCTCGCAAATCCTGCTGTTGTTGCCGCTTCTGCAATCAAAGGCAGAATTTCAAGTCCTGAAGAGGCCCTGTAGTGGCAGAGCTCGCTCTGCGGAGTGGCAGAGTTTCCGCTCCAGGTTTATGTAGTGGCAGAGTTTCCGCTCCAGGTTTATGTAGTGGCAGAGCTCGCTCTGCGGAGGTTAAAATGTCTCTTCGACAAATTAAAGGCAAGGTTTGGAAATTTGGGGATAATGTGAACACAGATGAGATAATTCCTGCCAAATATTTAAATGTGTCAGATGATAAGGAATTAGCTAAGCATTGCATGACAGGAATATCGGAGAGTCGCCGTGGAGACGACAAACAATTTGGCAAGAAAATATCTAAGGGTGATGTGATTGTTGCAGGAGAAAACTTTGGCTGCGGTTCTTCAAGAGAACATGCACCATTAGCAATTAAGGCAGCGGGCATCTCCTGTGTGATTGCTTCATCTTTTGCTCGTATATTTTTTCGCAATAGCATTAATATCGGATTGCCAATTTTAGAGTGCAAAAATGCCGCCAGGATTCATAGCGGGGACATAGTTAAAATAGACCTTGCGAATGGAATAATTGATAATTTAACGCAAAAAAAGATTCACAGGACATCTCCTTTTCCTTCATTTATGCAGGAGATTGTGAATGCCGGTGGATTAATGAAAAAAATAAAAAAGGGGACAGGCTACTTTTTGAAAGATAAAAAAAGTAGCCTGTCCCCTTTTTAGGAGGAAGAGATGATGATTTTTTATTTAGTTTTAACTTTCATTTTCGGATTGGCAATAGGCAGTTTCTTAAATGTTTGTATTTATCGCCTTCCCAGAAAAGAATCAATTGTTTCGCCTGGTTCTCATTGCCCCTATTGTGGGCATTTGTTAGGATTCTGGGACTTAGTTCCACTGGTAAGTTTCATCACACTTAAGAAGTGTCGGTACTGTGGAAAAGAAATTTCACCCAGATATTTCCTCGTTGAACTTATCACTGCTCTTCTGTTTGTTGCAGTGTATGTCAGATTTATGTTTTATGAAAGAAACCCACTTCTTTTTATTTCTTATTTAATATTGTGCAGTGCTCTGGTGGTGATTACATTTATAGATTTAGAGCATAAAATTATTCCTGATAAAATTACTTATCCTGGGATGGCTGTAGGTTTGATAATCAGTCTCTTTTCTAATTCATTTTTACCATCCCTTTTTGGCTTAGCAATCGGCGCAGGTATTTTGTATCTTATTGTTATTCTCTCCCGTGGGGGAATGGGTGGAGGCGATGTTAAATTGGCAGCAATGTTAGGTGCATTTTTAGGCTGGAGGCTTTTGTTACTCAATCTTTTTCTTTCATTTTTGTTTGGAGGCGTAATTGCAACAATTCTTCTCTTGCTCAAGATAAAAGGCAGGAAAGATTATATTCCATTCGGTCCATACCTTGCGCTTGCCGGAATAGTAACGATTTTCTGGGGTAAGCAAATTCTCTTCTGGTATGGTTTGTAAAAATGACATTAAGCCACGGGTTAACACGGATAAATACGGTGTGATAACAAACAGGAATCCAATATTGATAATTGCCACTGGCCGCATTTATTGTCATAAAAGGAATCGTAGCTATGGACGCAGAAAAGAACAGAATTAAGGATTTACCAAAGGTTGAACGACCACGGGAAAAATTAATTAAATATGGTCCTGAAAAACTTAGTAATTCAGAACTACTTGCAATAATTCTGAGGTCAGGAACAAAAAAAGAAAATGTTGTAGAATTGGCAAGTAAAATCTTGAAGAGATTTACCGTTGAAAAATTACCTCATTTGACTTTTGATGAGCTAAGAAATTTTTATGGCCTTGGTCCTGTCAAGAGTTATGAAATTATTGCCTGCTTTGAGCTCGGCAAAAGATTGCTCAAAGATAAAAAAGCAGAAGTATATTTAAAACCAAAAGATGTCTGGGAAGAATTAAAAGATTTAAGAGATAACAAAAAAGAACACTTTGTAGTTTTTTATCTCGATAGTCGCAATCAGGAAATCAAAAGAGAAATTATTTCAGTTGGCTCTTTGAATGCTAATTTGGTGCATCCGAGGGAGGTTTTTGAACCAGCGGTGAGGAATTTATCTGCCCAGATCATTGTGGCACACAACCATCCCTCAGGAGACCCCGAACCCTCAGAGGATGACCTTGAAATAACCAAAAGACTTGTGGAATCCGGCAAGATTCTCGGAATTGAAGTGGCGGACCATGTTATTATTGCTCGCAACGGATTCCTGAGTTTCAAGGAAAAGGAACTCCTGTGATTACCGAAAAAGAGCTGAAATTCATTCTTCAGGAGGGAGAGGGTTACAAGGTCGAATTCAAAGAAAGCCTGAATAACATTGAGCGAGAACTAATTGCTTTTGCCAATTCATCTGGCGGAAGAATATTTCTGGGCGTCAGCGACGATGGTCTTATCAAAGGGACCCGGGTTGGCAACAGACTGAAATCACAGATACAGGACATAGCCAATAATTGTGAACCGAGAGTAAAAATAATTCTTGAGCAATTTCAAAATATGCTGATTGTAAATGTCCGCGAGGGTGACGATAAGCCTTATAAATGCTCCTCGGGTTTTTATAGGAGGATCGGTTCAAATGTTCAGAAGCTCACGAGAAATGAAATAATGGATTTGTTTAAATCGGAAGGAAAGGTAAAATTCGACGAGCTGACAGAACCCAAATTCAATTATCCGAAAGACTTTGATAAAAATAAATTGTTAAAATTTTTAGAACTTGCGGAAGATTCGAAATCAATAAAATCTGAAGTTGCTCTTGTAAATCTTGGTGTTGCTGAACGACAGGAAGGGAAGTTATACTTCAATAATTCTGGAGTGCTTTTCTTTGCCAGAGAGCCACAGAGATTTGTTCCATGGTCTGTTTTTACAGTCACTTTGTTTAAAGACCATGGTGGAGCAGACGTTATTGACAGAAAGGAAATAACCGGGGGTTTATTTGAAATTGTTGACAAAGTAATGGACTTTGTAAAATTATATGCAAAGGTAGCTTACAGGTTTACAGGAAAACCACAAAGGGAAGAAATATATGAATATCCTTTTGAGGCTGTAAGGGAAGCGGTTATTAACTCGGTGATGCACAAGGACTACTTTGAGCATGGGCATAATAATATCCTGAAATTTTTTCCCGATAGAATTCAGATAGAAAATATTTGGGTAAAACCCAGACGCTTCGTTCTCGGCAAAACTGTTTTTCGAAGGAACCAGCTAATTGCTGACCTGTTTTCAAGGATACACTTTGGAGAAAAACTTGGTTCTGGAATGCAGAGAATGAAAGACATTTGCAAGGAGGAAAATGCGCCTTTTCCCGAAATAGAATATACCGAAACCCATTTTTATACGGTTTTCAGGCAGAGCAATGAATATTTAAAGATGGCAAGGGAAAAGGTATTGGATGATACCCAGAAAATACCCAGAAAATACCCAGAAAGATTATCTGCAAATCAAATAGACATACTAAAGTTATTAGAAGGAGATGGCAGGCTAACAAGGAACCAGATAGCTGACAGGTTAAATTTGAGTCCGGAGACAATTAAAAAGAATGTCAGTAAATTGAAAAAAAGAAAGTTAATAAGAAGAATCGGCCCAGACAAAGGCGGTCACTGGGAAGTGACAGGGTAAGCTATGAGCAAAAAAGATTATTCAAATTGGAGCAAGGAAGAGCTGGTTAGGGAAATTAAACACCTTCAGGAGCGCAAGAAATACGGCTTGGTCTGGGAAGACAAGGCCGAAGAAGTAGTCGAGATGTGCAAAAAGAAATTGCCGATATTGAAAGAAGTAAAAAACAAAGAAATCATCAAAAATTTTTCAAGCTTGGACAAAAATAAAAATCATTTTAACTACCGAGCAATCATCGTCTCATAGCGAGACCGCATCTTTTGTTATTGAAGCACCAGAGGGGAAATATTTAAGCTATCAATATATTAACGAACCAAAATCAGGTGCCATAGAAACTATGAGTATTTACAGAGGAACAGCGCGATTACTTTTTAATGAAAAAGAAAACACTCTCGTTGGTGAATATTATTCTGGTAGAGATAGGCAAAATTTTGGTAGTTTAAGTTTCAAAAGAAGTTAACTATGCAACTGAAAAATTATCAAGAAAATGCTATTGATGAATTGCTGGAAAAAGCCAAACGGCTTTTGGGCTATTCCGGCATTAAGAAACTTGTTTTCAAATCACCAACAGGTTCAGGTAAAACTATTATGATGGCGGAATTTTTAAAACAATTGGTTGAGGATAGAGAAATCAGGCAATCGTTTTCTTTTATCTGGACTGCACCCAGGCCAGTTTTAACCAATCAAAGTAAAGTAAAATTAGAAAATTATTTTGAAGCAAGCCGAGTATTAAAATGCTCCCTTTTTGAAGATCTAGAAGACAGAAAAATCAATGAAAATGAAATCTTGTTTATAAATTGGGAAAGTATAAATAAATCGGACAATATTTATATACGGGATAATGAGCAGGATTTCAATTTATCGAAAGTAATTGAAAGGACGAAAGAAGAGGGGCGGGAAATAATTCTAATTATTGATGAAATTCATCATCATGCAGAAAGCGATATTTCTCAAGGATTAAGAGAAATGATGGGATCTAAATTGACAATTGGAGTTTCAGCAACGCCAAAAATGACAGATCCTGACGATATGTTTTCAGTTGCTTTGGAAGATGTTAAAAAAGAAGGAATGATTAAGAAGGCAGTAATATTAAATGAAAGATTCACGAATTTATTAAAGGAAGGCAAGATAAGCTCGGAATTAAGCAGTGGAAGCGAGGAACTGGTTATAGATGCGGCGTTGAAAAAAAGAAAAGAATTATCAGGCGCATTCCAAAAATACGGAGCAAATATTAATCCCCTTATGTTAATTCAACTTCCAGACAGGATTGGACAACTTGAAGACACAATGAAAGACGGGGTGATAAAGATTTTAGAGAACAAGCATAAGATTTCCACCGAAAATAATAAATTAGCTATATGGCTTTCGGGGGAGCATATAAACAAAGAAAATGTTGAAAAAAATGACAGCGAAGTTGAAGTTCTTATTTTCAAGTAAGCAATAGCTCTGGGTTGGGATTGTCCGCGTGCCCAGATATTAGTATTATTCAGAGAATGGCACAGTGCGATATTTTCCATTCAGACCGTGGGGAGAATTATGCGTATGCCGCAGCCGGATATAGGGCATTATAAAAACGATATATTGAATTATGGGCATATTTATACTAATCTGGAAGATATTGAGATACAAGAAGATATTGCCAAAGACTATATCACGGTTTACAAGAGCATAAGGGAGAAGGACTATAAGCCGATTAATTTGTTATCCTGCCATTCAGAACGGCATCGCGAGAAAACAAGGTTATCACCGCTTTTCATCGAAATATTTTTGAAAGAAGCAAAAAAATATGATTTGAAGAAAAAAGTTGATATAAAATCAAGAAATGTTGATGCAAGGATTATCGCTGACCAGAAAAAAGAAGATGTTGATTCTTTAGTCAAGGCAACAATTGTGGGCGATAAATCAATTCGCCAGAGCGGTTCTGATTTACAAAAAACATTCGATTTCTTTGTAAGGCAAAGTTTAAGCCCGTTATATCCCGAAGACAGGTCCGTAGGAAGAATAAAGACTTCTATTTATACTTTTTTTGAACAGAAATTCAAAATAAAATGCGAAGAAGCACAGGATGACATAATCGGTATAGCGTTAAGCAGCAAAAACAAACAGCATTTTGTTAATGTTATTGATTCTGCGAAACAGGAATATATAAAAGAAACTGCAAAAAGAAAGCCGTTGCTTATTCCTGATGAAATCTGGAACGTTCCTGAGTATTTGCAATTTGGCAGTGACGACATAAAAGAAGACAGAAAAAAATCCATCGTGCAGCCATTCTATGTCAAATATTTGTCTAAGATTGAAAAGGTGTTTGTTGATTTTTTAGAAAAACCAAATGGCATTGTTTGGTGGTTCAAGAACGAGGATCGGGATGCAACGTTCTTTGCTGTACCTTACGATAATGGTTGGCAGAAACCTTTTTATGTAGATTTCATAATACAGATGAAAGACGGAAGGATTGGTTTATTTGATACAAAAGCAGGTTTAACTCTGAAGACCGCAGGACCAAAGGTTGAAGGATTATATCAATATATCCAAAGCGAAAACAAAAAAGGTAAAAAGTTATTTGGAGGGATAGTTACTAACGCTGACCCAAAAGACTATAAAGGCAGATGGGTTTATTTTGAAGGACAAGACAGGGATTTAAAGGATAACGATTTTAATAATTGGAAAACCTTAGAATTATGAAAGAGAAGTAGGGGGAAAGCATGTTTGAAATCAAAATTTGCATACAAGAAAAAGGAACAATAATAGAAATGCTAAGGTAGGGGAAATATGATAAAATTTATAACAGGTGGCAAATCTCACGGAAAGGGATTATTTACAACCCTGAGAGGAATACCTGCAGGTTTGAGTATAAATGTAAAAGGTATAAATATTGAATTAAAAAGACGCCAGGCCGGATATGGAAGAAGCAGGCGGATGAAAATTGAAAAAGACAAGGTAGAAATATTAAGCGGAGTTCGTTTAAATAAAACCACAGGTAGAGCTATTACTCTTGCTATCTGGAATAAAGACTGGCAAAAACGTAAATCAGGACCGATTAATGTTCCCCGTCCGGGGCATGCAGATTTACCTGGTGCAATAAGTTACAATCAAAAGAATATTAGAAAAATATGGGAAAGAGCCAGCGCCAGGGAGACTGCAGCAAGAGTGGCTGCTGGCGCAGTTGCCAAGAAACTGCTGAAAGAGTTTAAAATTGAAATTTTAAGCTATGTAGTGGAAATTGGAGGGATAAAGGCGGACAAGCATGGGTCCTTAGTCAATAGTCTAAAAAGAAAAATTAAAAAAATAGATGATTCGCCGCTGAGGTGCTTGAATAAAGAATCTGAGAAGAAGATGATGAAGAAAATTGATGAAGCAAAGAAAAAAGGAGATTCTGTAGGTGGAGTTTTTGAAGTGATTGTTTTTAATATTCCTGTGGGGCTGGGCAGTTATATCCAGTGGAATAGACGTCTTAATGCAAAATTAGCTGCTGCCGTTATGAGCATTCAGGGCATAAAAGGGATTGAAGTAGGATTGGGTTTTAATTCAGCCAGAGAATTCGGCTCACAGGTTCATGACGAAATTTTCTATTCAAAAAATAGGGGATTTTTCCATAAAACAAATAATGCCGGTGGAATTGAAGGCGGGATGAGTAACGGGGAACCTATAGTACTGCGGGCAGCAATGAAGCCAATTCCCACGCTTGCCAATCCTTTGAATTCAGTGAATTTGAAGACAAAGAAACCGGCAAAAGCTCCAGTTTTAAGGGCAGATGTCTGTGCCGTACCTGCTGCAGGGGTTGTTGGTGAGGCAATGGTTGCGATAGAAATTGCATCTGCAATGACTGAGAAATTTGGTGGTGAAACATTGCAGGAAATGAAATTAAATTATGAAAAATATGTCAAATATGTCAGAAATTTTTAAAGTGAATGTCATTCTTATTGGTTTTATGGCAAGCGGAAAAAGTGTTGTAGCAAAAAGACTTGCACAGCGTTTAAAAATGCCTATAGCAGATGTAGATGTGCTCATTGAAAATGAACAGGGAATGAAGATAAAGGATATATTTAAAATTTATGGTGAGCCTTATTTTAGAAAACTTGAGAAGGAGATGGCTAATAAAATTTCTCGAATAAAAGGAGTAGTTGTTTCAACAGGTGGGGGAATTGTTCTAAATGCAGAGAACCGCAGAATTTTGAGAAAGTGCGGGATTGTTTTTTATCTGAAAGCAAGTCCTGATGTTATACTGAAGAGAATAAAAAGTGCCAAGAATAATGAGAGACCTTTACTGAAGGGTAAAATGGGTTTGAAGGGTGAGATTAAAAAGTTGCTAAAAATGAGAGCACCATATTATAATGCCTGTGCACATTATGTAATTGACACTTCAGAAATGACAATTGAAGAAGTTGTCAAGAAAATTATTAGTATTTTTAGAAATCTTTGAAGCGAATTTTACGAAGGGATTTAAACATTATGGCAAAGCAAGAATTTAATAGAGGCGAAATAGTTATTTACCGGACCTCTAAAAAAGAAATAGAGTTAAAAGTACGGCTGGAGAAGGAGACCGTATGGCTCACGCAAGCCCAGATTGCTTTGCTCTTTGATACTAAAAGGCCGGCAATTACAAAACATTTAAATAATATCTTCGAAAGTAGGGAATTAGATAGAAATTCAGTATGTTCCATTTTGGAACATACTGCCGCTGACGGTAAAACCTATAAAACACAATTTTATAATTTAGACACTATTATTTCTGTTGGCTATCGTGTTAATTCTAAGCGCGCAACGCAATTCAGGATTTGGGCAACAAAAACCCTTAAAGAGCATTTGGTTAAGGGGTATACCATTAACGAAAAGCGACTTTTGCAAACACAAAATTGTCTGAAAGAATTACAAATGGCGATTGATTTTCTGCAAGAAAAAACTAAGCATGAGCTTCTTGCAGGACAAGAGCAGGAAATATTAAATTTACTTTCCAATTATTCTAAAACACTTACTCTGCTTGAGCAGTACGATAAACAAAAGATACCACTTGTTAAAAAAGCAAGAGGGAAATTTATTTTGACGTATGAAGATGCTAAACGAGTAATTCAAAAAATAAAAGCCGAATTGATGACCAAAAGAGAAGCCAGCGATTTATTTGGACAAGAACCCGAAGAGAAATTTAAGGCAATTTTAGGAAATATCTGCCAGACATTTAACAAAACCGAATTATATCCTTCGCTTGAAGAAAAATCTGCGCATCTTTTGTATTTTATTATTAAGGACCATCCTTTTATTGATGGGAATAAACGGATTGCCTCTTTTTTATTCGTTTATTTTTTAGACAGAAACAATTATCTTTATCATTTATCCGGGGAAAAGAAGATAAATGATAGTACCTTAACAGCATTATCACTTTTAATTGCTGTAAGCAATCCAAAAGGTAAAGATATTTTAATAAAAATTACTACCAATCTTTTGAGTGGTTAACTATGCTTTACGAAATTTTTAATTCATTAAAAGAAGCACATGGGCAGGATTATTTTACTTCTCGTGTCAGCGATGAGATAGTCCAGAATCTCAATCCAAAGTTTGAACTGCGGGAGTATCAGAAAGAAGCGTTGGGGAGATTTGATTTTTATTTTAATGGTTATCAAAAAAGACAATCTAAAGAGAATGTTTTGACAGAGGAAGATTTTGAAGAAAAGGATATTGTGCTTATCTCTGATGAGGCGCATCATCGGCAAAAGGTACAACACTGGAAAAGGCATTTAACTATTTTAAAAAAGAAAATATAACTTTTGACAATTTAATTAGAGAATTGCAAGAAGATTTTTCTGATGAAAAGTGTATGATTTTGGATTCTGAAAATGTTGACGAAGAAAAGCAATTAAAACTTAATTCTTTAGAAACCATAAATAATGAAATCAGAGCAATCTTTGCGGTTAATATGCTAAATGAAGGATGGGATGTGCTTAATTTGTTTGATATCGTCAGGTTGTATGATACCTGAGATGGGAAATGGGTCCACGATAAGTATAAGCCCGGCAATACCACGATGGGCGAGGCGCAGCTTATCGGCAGAGGAGCAAGATATTTTCCATTTCAGATGGATGAAATACAGGACAAATATAAAAGGAAATTTGACGAAGATGTTGAAAATGAACTGCGGATTATAGAAACTTTGCACTATCATAGTTTTCACAATGTTAAATACATTAGTGAAATCAAGAGCGCTCTTACTGAAATGGGAATTTTGCCGGAAAAGTATATTCAGAGAGATTTGTTTATCAAAGACTCCTTCAAGGAAACTGAGTTTTGGGAAGAAGGTGTAATTTTTGTAAATGACCGGATACAAAATCCAAGAACGGAAATATTTAGCTTGCAGGACGCAAAAATTGAAGAAAAATATGAATATGAATTAAGAACCGGAGAAATTAAAGAAGAAATTATTTTAGACGAAATGGAGAAGCCAGTGCCATCAGGTGTTACTCGAGATAAAATAGAATATAAGTTTATTGACGAAGTTATAGAAAAGTTAAGACAGAAATATTCAGATATTGCTTTACTTCGCAATGAAAAATTCTTTCAAGTTTTTGACTTCGATGAAGGCAGAGCATTTGAACCAGATTTTATAATGATTTTGAAAAAGAGAAATAGAACCATAAGTATTTATCAGATTTTTATTGAACCAAAAGGAGACCAATTTAAAGATAATCAAGGTAGGTTTGAAAGTTCTAAAGAGGGATGGAAACAAAAATTTTTGAAGAAGCGTTTGAATCTAAAATTCTCACTTAAAACTTAAATTATAATTTACTTGATATTCTTGCTAGAGGAAAAAATGTTAAAACTTGGAAAAATAAAACTCGGGGATTTTCCTAAAATTGCTGCTACAATTAGTAATCTTCGCCTGGCGTTTATAAAGAAAGCGAAGGAAGATGGAGCACAAATTTTAGAATTGAGACTGGATGAACTTAAAAAAATAGACGTTTCTTCGATATTCAGTGCGGTAAGAATTGCAAAGGAACAAGGTATGCCAGTTATCGCAACAATAAGAAGCAAGGAGGAAGGGGGAAAGAAGTTCATTTCTCCTCAAAAACGACTGCAATTGTTTAAAATGATTATTCCTGAGGTAGATGGCATTGATGTGGAATTGAGTTCAAATTCCATTCTGGATTCTGTGGTTAAATTTGCGCACAAGTTTAATAAACTGGCAATTGTTTCGTATCATAATTTTGCTAAAACTCCGTCAAAAGAAAAACTTGAGAGGATAATTAATGAATCCAGAAAGAGAAAGGCCGATATCGTAAAGATCAGTACGCTTGTTAGGACACCCATCGATATTTTAACACTTTCCTTTGTTACATTAAAAAACAAAGAAAAAAATATCATTACACTTGCGATGGGTAGAATTGGAGCAATCTCACGGATATTTTTTCCAGTTCTCGGCTCCCTGATTACTTATGGATTTATTGATAAACCACATGCACCAGGACAACTTCCGGTGAAAATACTAAAGCGGGATTTAGAAACATATCAACATATTGTGTAGCGTGTAAGGTGTAAAGTGAAAACATTGATGAACTACCGAATAAAAAAATTAAGAGAAGAAATTAAAAAAAGGGGATTGGACGCACTTTTAGTTACCAGTCCTCCCAATAGATATTATTTACTTGACATAGAAAATTCCATTGAAGGAGTATGCCTGATAACAAAGAACAATGCTTATTTTCTTACAGATTTCCTCTATTTCGAAGAGGCATCCCGATGTAACATCGGGACTGGTAACTGGAGCATTAAATTAGTCCAACAAAGGACTAATAAAGGCCTGGAGGAAATTTTAAAATATCACAACATAAGAAAATTGGGGATTGAGCCAGATTATATGAGTCTTTCCAGGTATTTAGATTTAAAAAAAATCAAAAAGTTGAAACTTCTGCCAGTTAAAAACTTAGTTGAGGCTCTGCGCATTATAAAGGACAGAGATGAAATAAGAAATATAAGAAGGGCCTGCGCTCTCACCACTAAAGGTTTTTCATATATCCTCAAGATTATAAAACCGGGGATTACTGAGAGAGAAATTGCCAATAAATTAGATTATTTTTTGAAGACATACGATGATGTTGCTTTTAGCACAATTGTCGCATCAGGAGTGCGTTCCAGTTTTCCGCACGCAATGCCCTCTGAAAAAAGACTATGTTGTGGAGATGCAGTGGTAATGGATTTCGGCGTAAAATATAAGGGTTATCATGCTGATTTCACCCGTACAATTTTTATTGGAAAAGCAGATAAAAAGAAAATTTCTTTATATTCACTTATCCTCGAAGCTCAGAAAAGAGCAATTGATAAAATAAAAGATGGTATGCCTTGCAAAAAAGTAGATTCACAGGCCCGAAGCTTAATTGAGAAAAAAGGATATGGCAAGTATTTCGGACACAGCCTTGGACATGGGGTCGGTAGAAATATTCATGAAAAACCACATTTAGGAAAAGAGAATAAATCTCCCTTAAGAGAAAATATGGTGGTCACTGTGGAACCAGCTGTTTACATTCCTGGTAGATTTGGAATAAGAATTGAGGATACAGTATTGGTTAAAAAAAATGGATGTGAAATCTTAACCGATTTTCCCAAAAATATAACAGAGATTTGAAAAGGGTTCAAAAATGATTTCAGCAGGAGATGCAAGAAAAGGTATAGTGATAGGGTTTGAGGATAGGCTCTATTATGTAGTTGAATTTCAGCATGTTAAACCTGGCAAAGGCGGTGCTTTTGTTCGCCTGCGTATGAAGGATATTAAATCAGGGGCAGTAATAGACAGAACATTCAGACCCCAGGATACATTTGAAGAAATTTATATTGATGAACGCAATTTTCAGTACCTGTACAAAAATGGCACAAATTTTATTTTTATGGATACGCAGAGTTATGAACAAATTTCATTTAGTGAAGCGCAGATTGGCGATGATGTGAGATTTTTAAAAGAAGGTCTTGAATTAAAAGTAATGTTTTACAAAGAAAAAGAAGCAAAAGGGGATGAATTACAGTCACTTGGTATTGAATTGCCTAAGTTTATAGAACTCAAAGTAATAAATGCGCCTCCAGGACTGAAGGGAAATACGGTTTCATCGCCCACAAAGGAAGTAATATTAGAGACAGGTTTCAAGTTGCAAGTTCCCCTTTTTATTGAAAAGGGAGACCTAACCAGGATTAATACAAGCACTGGCGAGTATGCTGGAAGGGGATAATCCTTGACTTTTTTATAGAAAATGATATATTAAAATGGGGGTTATAATGAATCTTAAAGAATTAAGGGATATTATTCAAATAATTCAAGAAGCTGATATCGATGAGCTGGAAATTGAAAGGGAGGGAGTGAGAATCAGGATTAAAAAGAGGCCTGGAGAATCAAGTCGTCTTTCCCAGAGCATTCCCACTGTCCCGGTTGTTCCCGCTCCAATTCAACCTTCGATATCAACCTCAGTTCCTCAAACTCCTGAAACTCAATCTGTTTCAGCTCCAGTGCCACCTCAGGCTAAAACAGAAGGAAAGGAATTGGTGTCCGTTATTTCTCCTATGGTAGGTACATTTTACAGGACACCCGGTCCAGATGCGGACCCATATGTGGAATTAGGTAGTATTGTTAAAAAAGGACAGGTAGTTTGCATTGTTGAAGCAATGAAATTGATGAATGAGATTGAATCAGAAGTAGATGGGAAAATTGTTAAGATTTTAATTGAGAATGGACAACCTGTTGAATACGGACAGGTATTATTTCAAGTTGAACCGACACAAAATGTTTAAGAAAATACTTATTGCGAATCGTGGAGAAATTGCGCTTAGAATAATCCGTGCATGTAAAGAAATGGGCATTGCTACTGTGGCCATTCATTCCAATGCAGATGAAGAATGTCTTCATGTAAGATTTGCTGATGAAAGCATTTGTGTTGGTTCATCTGCTCCCAGGGCAAGTTATCTTAATATACCCAGCATAATTACAGCTGCCGAGGTGACTGGAGCAGAGGCAATTCACCCTGGTTATGGTTTTTTGGCTGAAGACCCTCATTTTGCAGAAGTGTGCGAATCCTGCGGGTTGAAGTTTATCGGGCCTTCCTCTCAAACTTTAAATATGGTTGGCAACAAGTCACAGACACGCCGTATTATGATGAAAGAGGGAATACCTGTAATTCCTGGTTCCAATGATTCTGTAAAAAATGAAGCCGAGGCATTAAAATTTATTCGTTCAATAGGCTATCCCATGATAATTAAGGCTTCGCTGGGGGGTGGTGGCAAAGGCATGAGGGTTGTTCAAAACGAGGAGGAATTGAAGAGGAATTTTCCTGTTGCTTATGCAGAAGCGGAATCTGCTTTTGGCAATGGTGCTCTTTACCTGGAAAAATATATTCAGGAACCACGACATATTGAGTTTCAAATTCTTGCAGATAGTCAGGGAAATATAATCTATTTAGGAGAGAGAGATTGTTCAATCCAGCGCAGACATCAAAAACTGATTGAGGAATCACCCTCAATGGTTGTTGATACAAAATTACGCAAAATAATGGGAAGGTTTGCCATAAGGATTGCTAAGGCAGTGGGATATGTGGGTGCGGGTACTGTAGAATTCTTGCTTGATCGTGAAAAAAAATTTTATTTTATGGAGATGAATGCAAGAATTCAGGTTGAGCATCCTGTAACTGAATTAGTTACGGGAATAGATTTAGTCAAGGAACAAATAAAAATAGCCAGTGGAGAAAAACTAAAAATAGCTCAGGATGAAGTTAGTATAAACGGACATGCTATTGAATGCAGAATTAATGCAGAGGATCCACAGAAAAATTTCACGCCTACCCCTGGCAAAATTACTGCATTTCATATGCCTGGTGGACCAGGAATAAGAGTTGATACTCATCTCTACGATAATTATACTGTTCCCCCCTATTATGATTCACTGCTGGCAAAACTGATTGCATGGGGGCAGGAACGCGAGGAGGCGTTGAGTCGGATGCAGCGCGCACTTGACGAATTTATCATTGAAGGAGTTCCTACTACAATTTTATTTCATCGGAAGATATTAGATAATGCATTTTTCAGGCGTGGCGAAATATATACTAATTTCATTCAGAGGCGGATTTTAGGAGAAACATAAAAATAGGGGGAAATATGCTGGAGAGAAATGAGTTAGGAGTGGTGAAAATTTCCAGACAAGTCATTGCCGGGATAGCCTCTCGCTCGGCAAGGGAAATAAAAGGTGTACAGGGAATAGGTGGGGGTTTTTTAAACAGGATGGGACACATTTTTGGAATCGATTCATTTCAGAGCGTAAAATCTGAGATTCTTACCAATGGCGAAGTCATTGTGTCCATTCCAATAATAATTGAATATGGGAAAGAAGTTTCAAGCATGGCCCAGGAAGTACAGGAAAAAATCAGAAAAGATATTGAGGAGCTAACAGGATTGGAAGTTGCCAGGGTAGATGTCCGAGTTGAGGAGGTTAAATGAAAGGGTTAGTAAAGTTTTTCTTGATATTGGGGGCAGTTATTTTTTTTCTGTTTGCGGTTTACACGTTTCTTATCTCAGTGAATATCTTGAACCTTAAGGAATCTCAGAAGGTTCTGAGCCTGTGGATGGAAAATATCGCTCAGTTAAATGCAGGATTAATTGGAGGTATACTTGCACTTCTTTCACTTCTCATAAGTGCAGCTATATTTTATGCATCGCTTAAGGAAAAAATTATCAAGAGGGAAATAGCGTTTGGCAATCCTCTTGGAGAAGTCAAGGTTTCGCTTGCAGCAATTAGTGAATTTGTGAGGAGGCTTGGTGATCAGATTGACGAGGTAAAAGAGATAAAACCACGTGTAGTGGTTGGAAAGAAAGGATTGGAAATTTACAATAAAATAATCCTTTTCTCTGATAGCAATATTCCGGAAGCAAGTGATAGGGTGCAGACAATAGTGAAAAGGTACGTCCAGGATGTTCTTGGGATTCAGGAGGTGCAGGAGGTCAAAGTGTTTGTTGAAAAAATTATACCCCGCGAGGCAAACACTGGAAATGTGTAACTCAAACCTTCTCGAAGATCCGCCAATCGGGTACCCACAAAGTGGGAGAGAGAAAGGTTTGATATAGGGAGGAAGAAAATGGGAAATGAGATAAGTTCAATTCTAAAAGGAAAAAATGGAAGGGTGATTGGGACAGTTATAGGATTTATAATCGGAATATTAATTATAATTCCCAAAATTTTCTTTTTGTTAATCTGCGTTTTAATTGGATATTTTATCGGAAGATACTTTGATGAAAAGAAGTAACGGAGTTTTAAGAATAATTGATGCCAATTTAAACCGTGCCCTGGAAGGATTGAGGATAATTGAAGAAATAGTGCGCTTTATCCTGCAGGATAAACGTCTCACAGGTTATTTGAAAGCAATTCGTCATCAAATAAAAGAGGAAATTGAAAATTTATTCATCGATGGGCAGAGATTGCTTGTGGCAAGGGATTCGAGGGGAGATGTGGGTGTATCTGCCTATGTTAAAGATGAGTTTCGCCGCTCAGATTTAAGGGAAATTTTGAAAGTTAATTTCAAGCGCACTGAAGAGTCTTTGCGCGTTCTTGAAGAATTTACGAAGTTGTTTAGTAAAAATGTGGGCGAGGTTTTTAAGGGTTTGCGGTTTCAAGTTTACTCTATGGAAAAAGATATATTGATTAATCTAAAAATTTCTAATCACCGATTAACTGGTCTCTATGTTATCCTTGACCAGTCTGTGCGACAAGACAAAACTCATTTTCAAATAGCAAAGGATTTAATTGCAGGTGGAGTAAAAATATTGCAATTGCGCGAGAAAAGGCTTTCTGATAGAGATATCCTAAAAATTGGCCTTAAAATCAGGGGTTTGACCAGGAATCGCAAAGTGCTATTTATCATTAATGACCGTGTGGATTTATGCTTAGCATTGAATGCTGATGGAGTACATTTAGGGCAGAGTGATATTCCTGCTAATTTAGCTCGCTTAATTCTTGGAAGTGAAAAAATTATAGGGGTCTCTACGCACAATCTTTATCAGGCAATCAAAGCACAGCAAGGTGGGGCAGATTATATATCTATCGGTCCCATTTTTCGCTCAGCTCTCAAACAGGATTTAAAACCTGCAGGAGTGGATTTTATCAGAAGGGTGAAAGATAAAATTAAAATTCCGTTCTTTGTCATAGGGGGAATAAACAAGGAGAATCTGAGATTGGTTATGGGGGCTGGCGCAAGAGGAGTCGCGGTTATTTCTGCAATAATGCGTGCGGAAAATATCAGGCAGGCTACAAAAAAACTTGTCAGAATGATGAAATAACAACTATGTAACTCAGGGCTTTAGCCCTGATTCAGTCTCTGGTGTGATAGTATCAGCAGGAAATGGAGACTTGTTTGACATAGCAAAAGGATAAGCCTTTTTCATAAAGGTTGCCCAGATAGGGAGTGCAACAGCGCTTCCACTCATTCTTTGACCCAGACTTTTTCTCTCGTCGCATCCCACATAAACTGTTGCAACAAGTTCTGGCATAAATCCAACAAACCATGCATCTGTGTAATCGTCAGTGGTCCCTGTTTTTCCACTAGCTGGATATGTAAATCCATATTCTCTTGCCCACCTTCCAGTGCCATATTCTATAACTCCCTTCATTAGTTCAGTGACCAATTGACAGGATTGTGGGTTTAACGTTCTTTCCTGTTTGGGTGAGGTTTCTTCTAATATTCTGCCATCATGGTCTTTAATCATTCTAATTGCAAAAGGTTCTGTTTTTATTCCATTGTTTGCAATGGTTGCAAAAGCCCGTGTTAATTCTATGGGAGTAACTACATAAGTACCAAGTGCTAAGGATAGATCAGCACCAAGGAAGCTATTGATTCCTGCAGCTCTGGCATACGGAATGACATTTTCCGGACCTATTTCTTCAAGGAGTCTTATAGTCGCTACATTTATTGAATTTGCCAGGGCATCCCTCAGGCTTACTTCTCCGCGAAACTTTCCGTCATAGTTGCGGGGTGCCCACTTGCCAGTTGTTTTTGTATAATAGATGACTTCTGTGTCTATAATTGTATCATCTGGTTTAAATCCTCTGTCCATAGCTGCAAGATAAACAAAGGGTTTGAACGCAGAACCTGGCTGCCGACTGGACTGGGTTACACGGTTGAACTGACTTTCCTGGAAATTATATCCTCCTATTAATGCTTTTATTTCACCAGTCCTGGGGTCCAGAGCTATGAGAGCACCGTTTAAATCGTTCTTTTTAAGTTCTTTACGCAGGCGACCAATGTTCTCTAAAAATACTTCTTCAGCTGCCCTTTGCATGTTTAAATCAAGGGTAGTGTAAATTTCCATTCCACCTTTATAAAGGGCATTGCTTCCATATTTTTCTTCAAGTTGGATGCGCAAGAACTCGATAAAATAAGCAGCTTTAACATCTTTGTTCTTTGGACTGTGAAAATAAAGGGAGGCAGAGCTAGCAGTTTTTTCTTCTTTAGCAGTTATAAAGCCACATTCTCTTATTTTTCTCAATACAATTTTTTGCCTTGTCAGTGCTTTATCTAACTGGCGATAAGGAGAATAGGCTTCTGGTGCTTGCAACAAACCCGCTAAAAGAGCGCTTTCAGCAAGATTTAAATCTCTGGGTTGTTTTCTAAAATATGAATAGGATGCAGAAGCTATACCGTATGTGCCAGCCCCCCAATATACCTGGTTCAGGTACATTTCTAAGATTTGTTCTTTTGTATATCTTCTTTCAATTTCCAGTGAAAGGAGTGCTTCCCTCATTTTCCTTATTAATGTTTTTTCGCGAGTAAGGAATAGAGAGCGTGCCAGTTGCTGAGTAATGGTACTTGCACCTTCTTTAAATCCTACATTAAGAAGATTTTTCAAGATTGCCCTGGTGATTCCACGAAAATCTAACCCACGGTGCTGAAAGAATCTTTCGTCCTCAATGGCTATTACTGCATCTTTCAGGTGCTGGGGTATATTCTGAATAGACACCAGAGTTCTTCGTTCAGGTCCAAACTCAGCAAAGAGAGTATTGTCTGCTGAATAAACTTTACTGGAGAGACTGGGTTCATAATTTTCCAGGACATTGAGTGGAGGGAGTCCAAACAAGGAAATTCCAAGAAGTGCAATCAATACGCCCAGGATTGTGAACACAATTATCAAGAATATTTTTGTGCCTTTTTTCATATCTACATATTATATCCTTTATTGGTAAAAAGTCAAATTTCCCAGAGGAAAAGATGGACATAGAAGAAGAGTTGAGGATAATTAAAAGAAACGTTGTTGATATTTTACCTGGCCTGGAAGAATTACGAAAGAGATTACAGGAGGCAAGACAGCAGGCAAGACCATTAAAAATCAAGTATGGAGCAGACCCTACTGCACCAGACATTCATTTAGGACATACAATTACACTGAGCAAGTTACGAGAATTTCAGGACCTTGGGCATATTGTTCAGTTTATAATAGGGGATTTCACTGCAATGATTGGCGACCCCTCAGGCAGAAATGAGGTAAGAAAACCCCTTTCAGAGGAATCAATCAGAAAAAATGCCTCAACATACCAGGAGCAGATATTTAAAATTCTTGACAAAAAAAGGACAGAGCTCCATTTTAACAGTGAGTGGTTTGGAAAGATGAGCCTTAAAGATACTTTGAAAATGGCATCATACTATACTGTTGCCAGGGTTCTTGAGCGAGCAGAGTTTAAAGAAAGATTTAAGAAGAAACAGGAGATAAGCCTCCTTGAATTTATATATCCCTTATTACAGGGTTATGATTCTGTTATGCTTGGGAATGATATTGAGATAGGTGGAACTGACCAGACTTTCAATTTGCTTGTGGGGCGGGATTTACAAAGGGATTACGGAAAAAAGGAACAGATTATTCTTACTTTGCCGCTCCTTGTAGGAACAGATGGTATAAGAAAAATGAGCAAGAGTTATGGTAATTATATCGGTATAACCGAATTACCTTTGGAAATATATGGCAAAACGATGTCTATTCCGGACGAGTTGATATTTCCGTATATGGAATTATTAACTTCCATATCAGATGAAAAAATCAATAATATGAAAAAAGATGTTCGGGACGAGAAGATGAATCCGAAAGATGCAAAGGCATTTCTTGCTAATGAGATAGTTAAAAGATACCATGGTATAAGTGAGGCAGCCAAAGCAGGAAATGAATTCGATAAAATATTTAAAAAAAGAGAATTGCCATCAGAAATCCCTTCGCGGAAATATGAAAAAGAAAAAGTATGGATTATTGATGTGCTTGTGAATGAGGGGTTAGCTAAGAACAAAACAGAAGCTAATAGACTTATTTCACAGGGAGCTGTTGAACTGGATGGAAAAACCATAACAAGTCCTGATTTTGATATTCTGATGGACAGCGAGCATGTTCTTAAAGTTGGAAAACGCAGATTTCTGAAGATAAAAGGAGAGTAAAGTAGGGGTCAGGTCTTGAATTGTGAATTAACAAGAAAAATGAATTTATGAACTCACAATTCAAGACCTGACCCCATAGGAAAACTAATGTAAACTTAACACAAAAAACTGGATATCTTGAAAAGATTTATAGTGATACTATTATGTATTGCAGGAAAACCTTAAAAAGAATCAAAAGAACTCAGGATAAAGAAAGAATTTTGTTATATTGGGATGTGGCTAATAAAATTTGGGAGTATTTGGAAATGTCAGAAAAGAATGGGTTTTTTCTAAATAATTATTATAAGCATTTTATTCGCGACCTGAAAATTTCAAAAGAAACAACAAAACGATTATTGAGACTGAGGAAAACTGTAAAGGAAAGAACAAATTTAGATGTTACAAAATCTTGGGCATACTATACCCGGAGATATTATCGTCTGAGAGCAATGAAAGGCGAATAGAGAATGTTGATATATTTTGATGAATCTTATGATGAGCAACATGCTTATTTACTATTAGGAGCTTTGTTCAATCCTCATCCGCGATTCCTTCATAGAAAGATATGTGAGATTAAAAAAGAAAATAAATTTTACTTGAGAAACGGAAGGTTCCGCGAAATAAAGTATTTCTATTGCAAGAACGAAGAGAGCCTCAAAGTTTCAAAATTAGCTATTGATGCCTTTTTTGAAAGTACAAGTTGGTTTAGATGTATCGTGATCAAAGAAATGAATCTTTCATACTTCGGTGCTCCTTATGAGTCAGAAAATATAAAGAAAGCAAGGGCTTATAAAAAATTTGCAGAACTTTTGCTTGCTCATAATACAGAAAAAACATATATGGGAATTTTATTAACAGATCGTTTGACAAGATGCCGGGGTGACCTTTTTGTAGAGAGAATGAAAGAATGTTTCTGTGTACCGAATCAAAACTATTCAATGGGTAAGCCAATTCCTACTCTCACCAGAATTGAAGAAGTTGATTCATGCTTGGACCAATATCAAGTACTGCAAATTTGCGATTTGCTATTAGGGTGTGTAACTAATAATTTGGTTCCTCCAAAAAATAAGTATAAAAAAGCCCTTCGAGAATATCTCATAAAAAAATTAGGTGCCAAAGATTTATTACCTATTACTTGGGATAGATATTCAAAAACCTATGTAGAAACCTATTTTCCCAAATTTAACATTTGGTATTTTAAACCATCAGAAAAAGAAAAACTCAGGTGTGATAGTGGTAGTACCGATAGTCAGGTTAACCCAACATCTCCCACTATACCCTGAGTCTAATAATAGTATATCACATTTTTATCAAAAGTCAAGAAAAATGTGCATTTGTGTGCATTTTCTATTAAGTTAGGAACTATCGGACAAGGGGAGATATGAATCTTAAGAAACTATCTATTTTAACGATTTTTGGCATTGCGATGGGATGGTGGGAAGGAGTGGTGGTTGTTTACATAAGAAAGATTCTCCAGCTTTCTGCTATAGATCTTACTAAGATTGTAATGGAACAGGTTCCACGCAGTCTCCTCATTATTGAACAAACCAGAGAAGTTGCCACAATAGTAATTCTTGTGACAATTGCATTGCTCCTGGAAAAAAATTGGATACGAAGGCTTGCAACATTTTTGTGGGTATTTGCTATCTGGGATATTTTTTATTATGTGACTTTAAAAATTCTTATAAACTGGCCTCCGTCTTTGTCCACCATTGATTGCCTTTTTTTGATTCCATGTCCTTGGACTGCACCTGTCTGGATACCATTGATAACAATGGTCGGATTCTTGGTTTTGTCTGGTTATATTTTTAAGAAATGTAGGGCAGACCATTTCGAAGACTCGCCAAGGTATTGATGGAGAGAGGTCTCTAATAAGGAAGAAAAGTGACTTCAAGAGAAAGAGTTTTGAAAGTGCTTAGACATCAAGAGCCTGATAGGGTTCCTGTTCATGATGGTCCGTGGGCAGCGACAATTGAGCGATGGAAGAAAGAAGGATTGCCGCCGGATGTTGGCGTAGAAGATTATTTTGGATATGAATTCGCCGGTTTTGGAGCAGACTGTACACCCAGATTTCCGACCGACATAATTGAAGAAAACGAAACTTTTATTATTCAGAAGACACAGCAGGGCGGTGTGCGGAAGAACTTCAAGGACTATTCCACTACTCCTGAAATCATAGACTGGCCGATTAAAGGTAAAGATGATTGGGAAAGGATAAAAGAAAGGCTTCAACCAGATGATACCCGACTGGAATGGGGAGGTCTTAAAAATGGAATGGAACATCACAGGAGTAAAGGCAGATTTATTACTTATAACGCCGCTATCGGATATGACCTTATGCAATCATATATTAAAAGTGAAGAATTGCTCGTGCTGATGGCAACCGAACCCGATTGGGCAAGGGATATGTTTATGACAAATGCTAAGCTAGTGCTTGAAATGTGTGACAGGATACTCAAAAAAGGATTTCATTTCGATGGTGCATTTATGTATGACGATATGGGTTACCGCAATACCTCTCTTTTTTCGCCAAAATGCTATAGAGAAGAGATATTTCCTTCTGACAAAATGTTATGCGATTACTTCCATGAGCAGCGTATGCCAGTGATATTGCATAGTTGCGGTAATGTGAAAGTTTTGATTCCGCATTTAATTGAAGCGGGCTTTGATTGTCTTCAACCACTTGAAGTCAAAGCAGGAATGGACGTCAGGGAATTAAAAAAGGAGTACGGCGACAAACTTGCATTTATGGGCGGGATAGATGTCAGAAAGATGGCTAACGAAAATCCTGCAATTATAGAAGATGAAATAGCAAGTAAATTTGCAGTTGCAAAAAAGGGTGGAGGATATATCTATCATTCTGACCATTCCATTCCAAAGGATGTGAGTTTCCAGCAATACCAGAGAGTAATGGAATTAGTTAAAAAATACGGGAAGTATTAAAAGAGGTTTTAATGATTCAGAGTATGACGGGCTATGGACAATTCAAAGTTAAGAGAAATAAGCTTTCTTTTCTCATTGAAGCGCGTTCACTTAACAGTAGATTTTTGGATATAATAATAAAGATGCCAGAGGGAATCGTTCAATTGGAAGATAAGATTAAAAAGCTTGTTCAGAATAGGATTAAGAGGGGACGGATAAATCTTACAATAAACGGAGAAAGAAATTCATCTAACGAGGTTCAGGTAGATGTTGCAAAAGCAAAGAGATATCTCGCTATTTTTAAAATGCTTAAGAATAAGCTGAAAATACCTGGAGAGATAAATCTGAACTTTTTACTGAACTTTCCCCAGATTTTTAATCTAAAAGAAAAAGAAGTGGTGTTGGTTGAGATTTGGCCGTTGTTGAAAAAAGGAATAGAAAAAGCATTGGATTCCCTTATTAGTTCAAGATTGAAAGAGGGAAATAATATTCACCAGAATCTTTTGAAACATATAACAATCATTTCAAATTCATTGAAAAAAATAGATGAACAAATTCCACTTACAGTGAAATATCATAAGGAAAAACTTGAGCGTACACTTAAAGAATTTTTGCCGGAATTGAATTTGAACCACCCCCGACTTGTTGAAGAACTAACTCTTTTTGCTACAAGGGTGGATATTTCAGAAGAGATTTCTCGATTAAAAAGCCATTTGCAAGTTTTTGCGGACACATTGAATAAAATTGGACCAGCAGGACGGCGTTTTGAATTTATAATACAGGAAATGGGCAGAGAAATAAATACACTTTCAGCAAAAGCTGATGATTTTTTAATTTCTTCTGAAGCAATTATAATCAAGGAAGAATTAGAGAAGATGAGGGAACAAGTGCAAAATATTGAATGAGGTATAAAGTGCAGTGTGTAAAGCAAAAAGAGAAGGGAAAATATTTGTAATTTCAGCACCATCAGGAACAGGAAAATCCACAGTGGTAAAATACATAATGAAAAAAAATCCATATATCAAACGTTCTATTTCATATACCACGCGTTTTCCTCGAGAGGATGAAGTAGACAAAAAGGATTATTTTTTCATTACCCCTCTAGAATTCAAGAGAAAAATTAAAGAGGGATTTTTTGTGGAATGGGCTATGGTTCATGGACGTTATTATGGAACCAGCTGTTCGTTTATAAATGAGGTGATAAAAAATGGGAAAAAAGCACTTCTTGTGATTGATGTTCAGGGCGCACTTCAAATACGCAGGAAATGTCCTCGCAATTCAATTTTAATTTTCCTTCTTCCACCATCTCTGAAAGAACTGGGGAAACGACTTAAAAAACGAGGGACAGAAACAGCAAAAAATTTCATTCAGAGGTTGCGGACTGCGAAGAAAGAATTTCATAAGATTAAATATTATGATTATCTAATTGTTAATGACAGGATTGAAGGAGCGGCGAAAGAAATTAAAAAAATATTAGATTCAGGAGGTAAAATTGGAAAAAATAACAGTTGACGAACTATTAAAAAAAGTTGGTTCAAAGTATGGTCTTATCAGCCTTGTAGTAAAAAGGGCACGGGAAATGTTAAATGATAGTGAAAAAACTATAAAGGCAGGCGAGATAATTAATAAAATTTTTGAAGAAATTGTTCAGGATAAAATAACAATTAAGCAGGAGGAAGTAGATGAAAGTAAACAGAAAGAATCTGAAGAAGATAAAGAAGACGTTCGCAGGGTATCTCGAAGGGAAAAAGATTGATGAATTTATGAGATGTTATGAAATTAATTTTGCAGCCGGGCACTGGTGTGCAGGGGATTTTTTAGATAGATTCGCAACTACCGGATATAATCCTGACATTGATTCAGGAATAATATCCCAGATAAAAAGAATTGCTGAAGCTGGAATAAAGGGGATAGAATTTCACGAAGCAATTTTTATAGATGAGAATTTCAAAATGGATGACGGTAGAATTGCATTGGTAAAAAGCGCACTCAAAAGATACAATCTTATGCCGACTAATATGAATACTAATCTTTTTACTCATCCAAGGTGGAAATTAGGTGGTATTACAAATGTTAACAAATCAATTCGTGAGGATGCGATTGCAATTGCTCTCCAGGGAGTTGAGATTGCGAAGGAACTTGGATGCTCAAGCGTAGCTCTGTGGCCCGGTTCAGATGGTTGGGATTATAATTTTGAGGTTAATTACGGGAAAATAATTGATAGTTTTATAGAAGGTTGTATTAGAATAAACAAAAAGGCGAAATCTCTGGGATTAAAGTTTGGTATAGAAGCGAAATTGCATGAGCCCAGGGAGGGGAATATGGTGATACCCACTACACACCTCGCAGCAATGGTTGCCCGGGAAGTTAACGAAGAATGCGGTAGTAAAAATATGGGAGTGGCAATTGATTACGGGCACGAGCAGATGTATGCAGTTGACCCTGGATTCACTTTGTATGCAGTTCAAAGATTGGGTGTACCTGTTGTGAATTTCCACCTGAATAATGCAAAATTGCACTCCAATGATGAGGACAGAGTTGCTGGCACAGGAGATAACTGGCGACTTGCTGATTTTTGTTATGCTGCAATTGATACCGGTTATGATGGATGGTTTGGCGAGGACCAATTTACATATCGTTTGGATCCTGTAAAGGCAATGTCTCTTTCAAGAGAATTATTTGCAAATGTGATGAAAAAGGCATTGTTGATATATGCAGAAAAGGATAAACTTGAGAAAGCCCGTGCTACAGGCGATGCTGCAAAAGTTATTGATGTAGTCAAAAAAATTTTAATATAGGGTGTCAGGTTGACCTGACACCATTAAGGAGGTTTTTATGAAATTAGGAGTGATGATGGCTTTGTTCGGACAGAGGAAATTAGAGGAAGCTCTTGATTATGTAGCCAGGAGCGGAGTTGAAATGGTGGAGTTGTGTGCGGGCAATTATCCAGGCGAGCCCCATTTCAAAGTGGAAGAACTTTTGAAAGATGACAAGAAGGTGGCAAGTCTTGAAAAAGTGCTGAAGGACAGGGATTTAAAAATAAGTGCACTTTCCTGTCATGGCAATCCACTGCATCCAGACGAGAAGATTGCTACGGCACATTGCACAGCACAGAGGAATGCCATTTTACTTGCAGAGAAATTGGGCATAGAAAGAGTTATTGGTTTCTCGGGTTGTCCTGGAGATTGTGATACAGCGAAATATCCCAACTGGGTAACCTGCCCATGGCCAGATGACTACTCAAAAATTCTTGAGTGGCAATGGAAAGAAAAAGTAATTCCATTCTGGAAAAAAGAAGCAGAATTTGCAAATAAGCATAATATTAAGATGATTTGTTTTGAAATGCATCCAGGTTTTGTCGTTTATAATACCGAAACACTCCTTAAATTACGGTCTGCTGTTGGAGATATAATCGGTGCTAACTTTGACCCAAGTCATCTATTCTGGCAGGGAATTGACCCAATTCTTTCACTGAGAAAATTAGGTTCTGCTGTTTTTCATGTTCATGCAAAAGATACAATGATTTATGAAATGAATTCGAAAGTAAACGGAGTGCTGGATACCAAGTCCTACGGCGACAAGCTCAATCGTTCCTGGATATTCAGGACGGTTGGCTATGGACACGGCTATGATTTCTGGAAGGATTTTGTTAGCACATTGAGAATGATTGGTTATGATTATGTGTTAAGTATTGAACATGAGGATAGTCTTATGTCAATGAATGAGGGATTTCAAAAGGCTGTTTCATTTTTGAAGGAAGTTCTTCTTTCTGAAGATAAAACTGCTATGTGGTGGGCATAATAATATGGGTGAAAAGGAGGGGTGATGACTAAATCAAAAATTGGTGTACAGCTATATACACTTAGAGATTACACAAAAACTCCCAGTGATATAGCCCAAACTTTGAAAAAAGTGCGGGAAATGGGTTATGAAGTTGTTGAGGTTTCTGCCCTTGGTCCAATTGACCCAAAGGAATTAAGGAAAATTCTGAATAGCGAAGGATTGTATGCCTGTTCTACTCATGCAGGCTATGATACAATAGTTAAAGAAACTGGAAAAGTTATAGAGGAGCATAAGATTCTTGGAGCTCCACATGTAGTTTGCCCTGGCCTGCCAGGGGAATTACATAATGCGGATGGATATAAAAAGGTAGCGCAGGAATTAACAAGAGCAGGTGAAATATTAAACAAGGAGAAACTTATTCTCTCATACCATAATCATGGTATAGAATTTGAAAAATATGCCGAAGTAGGCTCTGTAAGAGGGGATAAACTTGGAATAGAAATTCTTTTTGGAGAGAGCGACCCGAGATATCTAAAAGCAGAGCTGGATACATACTGGGTACAATATGGTGGGGCTGACCCTGCACAGTGGTGTTTGAAATTAAAAAACAGGTTACCTCTTCTTCACTGCAAAGATATGGGAATAAAGGAAAATAAACCGATTATGATGGAGGTTGGAGAGGGAAATTTGAACTGGAAGGCTATATTTGAAGTTTGTAAGAAAGCAGGCGTTGAGTGGTATTTAGTTGAACAGGATATTTGTCAAAGAGATCCATTTGAGAGTCTTAAAATAAGTCTTGATAACATGAAAAAGATGAACTTGATGTAATATAGTGGTCAGTGACCCCATAATAAGAGAGGGAAAATTGGGCACACGGGTGGATTTAGGTAAATTGGAAGATATTTTTTCTAAGCATCCAGAGCGGAATAATACAAATTTGGTTATTCCTGTTCTGCAAGAAATTCAGCAGATTTACGGTTATCTTCCTGCCGAAGCGCTGAAAAAGATGAGCAGACATTTTAATATCCCCTTGAGTCATATCTATGGAGTTGCAACTTTTTATGCGCAATTTTCCCTTGAGCCCCGTGGGAAAAACCTTATTAAATTATGCCAGGGAACTGCCTGTCATATCAGGGGCGGAAAAGAAGTGTTGAAGGCAGTCGAAAATCTGCTGGGAATTGGACACAAAGGTACCACATCAGATTTCAAATTTAGCCTCGAAGTTGTCAGGTGCCTGGGCACCTGTTTTCTTGCTCCAGTAATGATGATTAACCGTAATTACTACGGAAAGCTTACACCTGAAAAAGTGAGACAGATATTGAAATCATATTAAAAAATTTAGGTTAATTTTATGAAAAAAATTAATTCAATTAAAGAGCTTAATAAGTTAAGAAAAACTCTTAAAGCAAAGTATAACCCAAATAAACTCAGAGTGCGTATCTGTATGACCGGGTGCAGGGCTAGTGGTGCTGAAGAAGTGATGAGAGCATTTGAAGAGGAAACTAAAAAGAATAATCTATGCAAAAAAGTTGAAATATTACCTACAGGTTGTCATGGATTCTGCGCAATGGCTCCTGTACTCGTGGTTGACCCCTTTGACATATTTTACGGGAAAATTACTCCTGAAAATGTTTCAGAAATTGTCTCACAAACCTTACTTAAAGGCGAGCCAGTTATGAATTTGGTGTATGAGGACCCTGTTACTTACCAGAAAGTAGTTCATTCAAAAGATATTCCTTTCTATAAAGAGCAGAAAAAAATTGTTTTGCGCAACTGCGGAGAGATTGACCCCACAAATATTTTCCATTATATACGACGGGATGGCTATCTGGCAATTGAAAAAGTTCTTGATTCAATGTCGTCCAGACAGGTGATTGAAAAAGTTAGAATTTCAGGATTGAGAGGTAGAGGAGGAGCTGGTTTTCCAACATGGAAAAAGTGGGAACTTGCTTCCAATGTTAAATCAGAAGAGAAATATCTTGTTTGTAATGGTGATGAAGGTGACCCCGGTGCATTTATGGACAGGGCAGTACTTGAGGGTGACCCGCATAGCGTGATTGAAGGAATGCTTATTTCTGCTTATGCAACGGGTGCTACTAAAGGGTTTCTTTATGTGCGGGCTGAGTATCCGATTGCAGTTGAACATCTTGGTATAGCTCTGGAGCAAGCAAAAACACTGGGGTTAGTGGGAGAAAATATTTTGGGTAGTGGATTTTCATTTGATATTTCTATTAAAGAAGGAGCAGGAGCATTTGTTTGTGGAGAAGAAACAGCTTTAATTGCTTCCATTAAGGGGAAACGCGGGATGCCACGTCCAAGGCCTCCGTTTCCTGTGGAATCTGGATTGTATGGAAAGCCAACCTGTATAAATAATGTTGAAACTCTTGCAAATATTGCTCCAATTATTCTCAATGGTGGTGTTTGGTATGCAAAAATAGGGACAGAGAAAAGTAAGGGAACAAAAGTTTTTGCTCTTGCTGGAAAAGTTAATAATACTGGACTGGTGGAAGTTCCTATGGGCATTACACTACGCAAAATTGTTTTTGATATAGGTGGAGGAATTCCTGACGGAAAACAATGTAAGGCGGTCCAGACCGGAGGTCCTTCAGGTGGTTGTATTCCGACAAAAGAGCTTGATACAATGGTTGATTATGATTCCTTAGAGAAACTTGGAGCAATAATGGGTTCAGGAGGGCTTATTGTTGCTGACGAAAACACCTGTATGGTGGACCTCGCAAGATTTTTTATGGATTTCATTCAGGATGAATCCTGTGGAAAATGTGTGCCCTGTCGCATTGGAACAAAACGAATGTTAGAAATGTTAGAGCGAATTACACAGGGAAAAGGAGAGGTTGGAGATATTGAAAAATTGGAGATGCTGGCAAAAATAGTCAAAGATTCTTCTCTGTGCGGACTTGGACAGACCGCTCCAAATCCTATTCTTTCTACCATCAGGTACTTCCGCGACGAGTACGAATCCCATATTATTGATAAACGCTGTCGTTCTTCTGTGTGCGAATCGTTATTTACTTCTCCCTGTCAGAACACCTGTCCTGTAGAACTCGATGTGCCTGGCTACATCAATTTTATAAAAGAAGGAAAATATGAAGAAGCAGTTAAGTTGATTAGAGAAAAACTTCCTTTTCCGGCGGTTTGTGGCAGGATTTGTCATCATCCCTGTGAAAGAAGATGCCGCAGGGGAGAAATAGATAAAGCAGTGGCAATCTGCGCATTAAAACGGGCTGCAACAGATTATGCAAAACATTACAAGCCAGTGCGACATAAAATCAAAGGAATAGAGGTGGCAATTATTGGTGCAGGACCTGCGGGCTTGACCTGTGCTTTTGAACTTGCAAAGCTCGGTTATGCACCAGTTGTTTTCGAATCACTTCCAAAACCCGGAGGGATGTTAAGAGTGGGAATTCCAGATTATCGCCTGCCAAAGAATATCCTTGATGAAGAAATCAAATGGATATTGTGCGCAGGCATTAAAATTAAAACAAATACAAGAATCGGCAAGGATATAAAATTTAAGGCTTTATTGAAGAAATACAGAGCTACTTTTATTGCTGTTGGTGCTCATTCCGGGTATAGGTTGGGTATTCCTGGCGAAGATAAAAACGGTGTGGCTGAAGGAATTGGATTCTTAAGAAATTTAAACCTCGGAAAAAAGCAAAAAGTGGGCAATGTCATTGCTATTATCGGCGGAGGAAATGTAGCAATTGATGCAGCAAGGTCCTCGCTGAGGAGTGATGCAAAAAAAGTTTATATTATTTATCGTCGCACTAAAAGTGAGATGCCGGCAATGGAAGAGGAAATTGAAGAAGCGATAAAGGAAGGAATAGAAATTATATATCTTGCATCTCCCAAAAGAATTTTAGGCGAAAATGGAAAAGTAGAGGGCATTGAGTGCCTGCAGATGGAACTTGGCGATTATGACGAGAGTGGGAGGAGAAAACCGATGCCGATTAAAAGTTCTGAATTTACACTTGAAGTTGATATGGTAATTCCGGCAATTGGCCAGAAGACAGATTTTTCATTCTTACCAGAGGAATTACAAAGTCCCGATAAAATAAATTGGCGCACTCTTGCTACGCCACTATCCGGAGTTTTTATGGGAGGTGATTGTCGGACAGGTCCTGCAACTGCGATTGAAGCAATTGCTGCAGGTAAAAAAGCAGCAAAAAATATTGACAAGTTCTTGCGGGGAGAGAAAATTGAAGAAGTAAAGATTTTTGTTGAACGACCACCGAAGAGGAAGAGAGTAGAAGAGCCATCGTCATTATACCATCAGCGTATCGCAGTTCTTCCCTTGAGCCAGCGCAAAAATTTCAAGGAAGTAGAACTCGGCTTAACTAAGACAAAAGCAAAATTAGAAGCAACCCGATGCCTGCGCTGTGATTTAGAAGAATAAAAAGGGTAAAAAGGGGACGCTTCTACTTTTCAGAAGATAAATAATATGGGAGAAAAAATTAAGTTGAATATTAATGGTAAAGAAGTTGAGGCGGTGAAGGGAATGACCATAATGGAATCAGCAGATTTGGTGGATATCCATATTCCACATTTGTGCCATAGCAAAAAAGAGAAGAGAATTCCGCCGTCCAGTTCCTGCAGGATTTGCGTGGTGGAAGTAGAAGGAATGAAAAGCCTCACTGCATCCTGTTCCTGTCCTGTTTCTTCTGGGATGGTAGTTAAGACGAATTCAGAAAGAGTGCAGAAGGCACGCAGGGTTAATCTTGAACTGTTGCTTTCCAATCATCCATTGGATTGCATAACCTGCGAGATGAGCGGGAATTGTGAGTTAGAAAAAGTTGCTTATGAACTTGGCGTTTCATCATCTTCATTTCAAGGAGAGAAGGTAAACTATCCCATAGATGCAGGGAATCCATTTATTGTCAGGGATTATAACAAATGCATTCTCTGTGGAAGGTGTGTGGATGCGTGCGCTGAAATTCAGTTTGACAGTGCAATTGATTTTTCAAACCGCGGGTTCAGGACAAAAATATCTGCCGCATTTGATAAACCTCTTCAGGAATCCACCTGTGAATTCTGTGGAAGGTGTATCAGTGTCTGTCCTGTAGGAGCATTGACCGAGAAGATGCGTCGTTTCAAGGGAAGAGAGTGGGAACTCAAAAAAGTTCAAACTATCTGTCCGTATTGCGGTTGCGGTTGTAGTATTGAACTCAATATCAAGGATAATAAAATTGTGAAGGTAACTGCCAACCAATCTGTTGGTGTTAACGAAGGAAGTCTGTGTGTCAAAGGTAAATTTGGTTATGATTTTGTCTCTCATACAGCAAGACTTAAGAAACCATTATTAAAGAAAAATGTTAAGTTTGTAGAATATGAATGGGAGGAGGCTCTGGAGTTTATAGCGCAGAAATTGAAGGAGCTGAAGAATAAATATGGACCGGGTGCCATTGCCGGCCTTTCAAGTGCAAAATGTACAAACGAGGAGAATTATTTATTCCAGAAGTTTATCCGCGCGGTTATCGGCACAAACAATGTTGACCATTGTGCCAGATTGTGTCATGCTTCAACTATTGCAGGTTTAACAAAAGCATTTGGAAGTGGGGCAATGACCAATTCCATTGCAGAGCTGGAAAACGCCAAATGTATTCTTATTACTGGCTCAAATACTTCTGAAGCACATCCAATCATTGCACTGCGAATCAAGGCAGCAGTTAAAAAGAACGGTGCGAAATTGATAGTGGTTGACCCCAGAAGAATTGACATAACGAGATTTGCTGACCTGTATCTCCAGCACAGACCCGGAACTGATGTTGCACTTTTTAATGGAATAATGAATGTGATATTGAAAGAAAATTTACAAGACGAAGAGTTTATTAAAAATAGAACTGAAGGGTTTGAAGAATACAGGAAGGTTATTGAAAAATACGACCCGAAATATGTAGAGAAAATTACCGGAGTTCCTGCAGAAA
>MNUO01000021.1 GCA_001871015.1 Candidatus Desantisbacteria bacterium CG1_02_38_46 | reverse complement strand
ATTCCTGTTACGATGAGTCTTGCAGGAGAAGCTGCGTATAGCTGGAAGAATCCAAACACTTTTGGCAAGGCAATGGTTGAGGATATGGAGGGAATTAGATTATCTGTTGATATGCCAGTTGATATGTATTCCTGGAGAATTTCAAGTGCTCCCAAGATTCCAGACGCCTCCGATGAAGAAACTCAGTCTGCAAGGGGAAATTACACTTTAGAAAATAAAGATGAGGGACATGACCCAAGTTCTACAAGTGCCCGTTCCCTTTTAATTAATTACACAATTTCTGATAGCGGTTGGATTTCAATCTGCTACCCAATTTCCAGGTATGCACAGGACTATTCCCAGTACAATGCACTGGAATTCTGGGTAAAATCTCCTCCTTCAGATATAAAATTTTTCATAGACTTAGGAATTATCAGCGAGGATTCTGATGGAAGGGGAGGATTTCCAGGTGATGCAGGTGCCTGGAAAGCAGGACAACCCAAAACTGAAGACATAAATGGAGATGGAAAGCTGAATTTAGGGGAAGATGTAGGCTGGAACTTCATCAAATATGATGGAAGTATAGTTAAAATAGGTGCTGGTAACAAAAGACTTGATACCCAAGATTTAGATGGTGACGGGCAATTAAATGCCGTCAATCAAAAGATACACACTTTCGATGGGTTGGATGCAGCCTGCATTGTGGCAACATCTGGCAATTGGAAACTGTACCGAATTCCTTTTACGGCCCAGGTTAAAGGAGATACTGATTGGACTATGGTTAAACATATGCGCCTATGGTTAAAGAATCCTACAGGAGTGACAAAGAATGGGACAATACAGATGGATGCAATTTCCATAGTGGGAAATAAATGGGCTAATATATCGATGAGCGACACAACAGGAGGCAACACATTTACTGTAGAGGCAAGAAATACGAAAGACCATGCCGGGTATTATAATTCTCCCAGGGATTATATAGGAAAAAGTGATGACGACAAAGACGGCGATGGGATAAATGATTATTTTGAAGAATTGTATCCAAGTTTTGAAACAGTGTATGGTGGACTTTCCAAATCCCTCTGGCCAAAAGAGCAATCAATGGCATTGATCTATTATTTTAATACTCCAGGGCAGGGTTCAACAACACAGAAATGGACAAGCGCAATGAATTTTACTGACTATCGCAAACTAAAATTCTGGATTTATCCTACAGCAAATAGTTCTGGCTGCACACTGGTTTTAAGATTTGGTATGGATGACACAACATGTTATGAATATCAGATGAAAGTGGATGCAAGTATGGAGCAGAAGTGGACTCTTAAATCTATAGATATCAGGTCTTTGAATGAGCTGACTAAATTTTCACCTGCAGGTGTTGAGGACAGGGAAATACTTTATAATATAAAGCAGATTACAATTGGTGTTTCTGATACGAGCACAGGAGGTGCAAAAAGGGAAATCTGGTTAGATGAACTGCATTTAGATGAAGTTGAAGTTAAAGAGGGGTATGCCTGGAAGGTAGCATTGAGCACTGATATTGCAAATGGACTTTTAAACATTGGTTACAATCGAAAACAGATAACCCATAAATTTGAAACAGTTGGCGTTGCAACACCCGCAGAGGATTATGACTACCAGGGGGTAAATGGAACGCTCATAGTTTCCAGATTTATGCCTGCCCAGTGGGGCATATCCTTACCATTAAGCGGGTCCTGGTCAAAGACGAGAACCTATCTTGAACCCTCATCAGCCCAGGATGTTCCGCAGAGCAGATTGGGTGAGAGAAGCCAGGAATCTCAAAATTATAATTTGCAATTCACACGCTCGTATATTCCTAACCTCTCAGGTTCCTATGGAAAAAGTGAGCTGTATAGTAATTTTAAGGGTGCTGAGCAGTATGAAATATATCAGCCTTATTCAGGTTCCACCAGCTACAGCTATGTTTTTCCCAGGAAATTATTTTATTTGATTCCAACTGGCCACAGTCTTTCTTCTAATGTGCGCTATTCCATAAGCGGCGACAAAAGAGAAGTGCGGCCTGCACAAAATTCAGAAACAGTGGCATACTTGCAAAATCAAACGCATGATTTTGGTTTAGATTTTACTTCCAATCCAATTCCAAACCTTACTTTCACTCCTTCTTACAGCATAAGGCAGACCAGCCAGGAACAGCCGCAGACAAAAACTCCTCTATCAAATGTTTTCCGACCCATTTCAAGCAACCAGAACGTCCGAGTTGGCTGCGGTACATCTTTGATAAAAGGGGTAAGCCCGAGTATAACTTTTGACGAAAGCGTTAATGAAAATTACTTTTTTGTTTCAGATCTTTTTAAAAATGTAAGTGCCAGTGCATCCATAGGTGTTAGTGCAAATGTAACGCCTGAGAGTTGGTACAATGCTCTAAAATTTTTCAATTTCTATAATTCATTCAATATAGGAATTAACACCGCATACGATAATCTGAGCCAGAGTATAGATTTCTGGAATATCACCAACGATATTTGGCAGGTTTTTCAAGACCTGAAAGAATCTATTTCACCGATTTCAGATAATCGAAAAACAGCTTCCAACAAAAAGTCTTATAGTCTCAGTTCAAATCTTTATTTCTGGGACCCGCTGAGTACAGGTGCCAACTTTTCCTGGGGGCAGGATGAAAGTCAGAACCAGGGTTCGTTTAATCAGGTTAATAGCCTTGCCTATGGTGGAAGTGCTCGCCTCGACTTAAATCAGGCTTTCCCGATTTTCAAGAAAATTTCACAATCATCCTATTTTATGGGTAATTATAACCATAGAATATCAGAGACAGTAAATGTATCCAAAGCTACTTCAAGCTCTCCTTCCTGTTCCTGGCAGGTCAGGTGGAACCCTGATTTAAATCAGTACTATTCCCTGAATTATACTTTCGATACTGAGGAGAGGGGAGCATATTTAAAGAATACCTCTATACTTTCGCCTTCTGTTAAAACAGATTATTATTTTAGATTTCCAATCTCCATTAAAATTCCATTCCTGAAGCCAATTGTCCTTACCAATAAACTTGATTTGACAAATACCACAGACGCAGAGATCAAAAGAGTTAAGGAAGATAATAAAACAGAAAGTACAAACAGGGTTAACTCTTCTCTTGGACTTACATATAATGTTGCAGAAAATCTTCTTACAACTTTTACATTTTCATTCACATATTTCAACAATATGGAGGATTACACGAAGGATTATATTGCGCTCAGCATTGCCCTGCGCGGTGTCATTCGCTTCTGAGGTTCAAAAATTTGAAAACTTGATTTTTTTAGAAAAAAGAGTATAATGACTCAAAGGGAAAGATTTTTAGAAACTATATTATTTGGTAATCCTGATAAAATTCCTTTTTCTCCTGGGGGAGCGAGGGAATCTACTTTAGCTATGTGGCATAAGCAGGGTCTTCCCGAAGGAATGGATTATTTTGAAGCTTTACTCAAAATTCTAAAAATAGAACCAGACCAGACACAACCACAGATAAATCTCAATGTTTCTTTTAAAATGATTCCACAATTTGAGGAAAAGGTCCTGGAGCATAAGGATGGACATTACATAGTTCAGGATTGGATGGGAGCAATTACAGAAATATCAGATAAATACGACTACACATACATTCGTTCTGCAAAGGATTTTGTTACAAGAAAATGGTATAAGTTTCCAGTAGAAAATGAGAAAGATTGGGAGGAGATGAAAAAAAGATATAACCCCAAAACATTAGGTCGCTTTCCCAGTGATTTTGAAGAAAGATGCAGGAAAGTTAAAAAGAGGGATTATGTCTTTGGTTTTTATGTTAATGGTCCTTTCTGGCAATTGCGTGAATGGTGTGGGTTTGAGAATCTCTGTATGTTCATGGCCCAGAAGCCGGATTTTGTTCAGGAAATGGTTGATTTCTGGACAGAATTTGTCCTTGAGACAATGAAGCCAATATTAAATAATATTGAGGTAGACTATGTGTGGATTTCTGAAGATATGGCTTATAAAGAGCACAGTATGATTTCTCCAAAAATGGTGAGAAAATTTTTATTGCCAACCTGGCAAAAGTGGGTTTCTGAGATTAAGGCGCACAATTGTCCGATAATTGATATGGATTCAGATGGCTATATTGGAGAATTAATTCCGCTCTGGATTGAAGCAGGAATTAATTGCTGTGACCCGATAGAAGTAGCTGCTGGAAACGACATAGTAAATTATAGAAAGATTTACGGGAAGAAGATGGCTTATAGAGGAGGAATTGATAAAAGAGCAATTGCTAAAGGCGGGGCAGTTATAGAAAAAGAAGTAATGAGGGTAGTTCCTCCGCTTTTAAAAGATGGGGGATTTATTCCAGGATGTGACCACGGCGTTCCCCCTGATATCTCCTGGCCCAACTATATTGAATATTCACGACTTTTAGCAAAACTAACTTGCTGGTTATGAAAAGGAGAAAAAAATGCGTAAGAATTATTCTGGTGGAGTGGTTAATTTTCCAAAGGTATCGAAAGCAGAGAGATTGACAGACACAAAAACAGAGCATTTACTTGCTTCTTATTATGGGATAAATTCGTTTGATATTACACAGAGATACATAACAGTACTTGAAACCACAGTCCAGGAGCACCTTCCAACAATAAAGGATGTAGCAACACTTGGGCTCGTAAATTTAAAAACTAAAAAATTTATTCAATTGGCAAAAACCCGTGCCTGGAATTTTCAGCAGGGTTGTATGGCACACTGGTTGGGAACTGCTCCAGATTCAAAAATTATTTACAATGACTTTAGAGATAGAAAGTTTGTCTCTATTATCCTGAATGTATTTACCAAAAAAGAAGAATGTGTAATTTCTCATCCTGTTAGTGGTGTTTCTCCAGAAGGGGAAAAAGCTGTTAGTATCAATTTTGCTCGTCTGCGCATAACAAGACCTGACTATGGTTATGACGGAAGAGGATGTAATCCCCGCTTAGATGAGCCCTATCCTGCTGATGATGGACTTTTTCTTATTGATCTTAAGACAGGAAAGTCTAAATTAATTGTTTCCATTGCTGAAGTGAAAAAATTTTTAGGAATTCCTTCTGATGTTAGTGCAAAATCATTGATGTGGTTTAATCATACTTTGTTTAATAAAGATGGTACCCGGATATTTTTTCTTGCCCGAATACAGAAAAAAGATAGAGGATGGCATACAGTTTCTATGACTGTTAATCCGGATGGCAAAGAATTGCGAGCTTGTTTTCCTTCTTACTGGAATTGGTCTGGTTCACATTATGATTGGTACTCAAAAGATAAATTGATGATTACTGCTCTATATCAGGAGAAAAAATGGTGCCCTGTATTTTTTACAGATGGTAAAAATGATTATCAAATACTTGGAAATGGATTATTAGATTTTGATGGGCATGGAACTTTTTCTCCTGATGGTAAATGGATGTTAATAGATAGATATCCCGATTCAGTGTTTCACATGCAAAATTTAATGCTGATGGATATGTCTACTAATGCTGTTCTTTCCCTGGGAAGATTCTATGAACCGCCGAGATTTTTTAATCCAAAAATTCCTGAATACTGGAGGTGCGATTTGCATCCACGCTGGAGCCCGAGAGGCGATATGATTGTTTTCAATTCAGTTCATGAAGGTAGCAGACAGGTGTACATAATTCGTTTTGAATTTGGGGAGGTAAAATGAAACTTGGTATAGTGACTTATGAAATTGCTAAGGATTGGGATGTAGAAACAATAATTAAAAAGTGCAGTGAATTTGGTTATGAGGGAGTAGAATTGAGAACCACTCATGCACATAAAGTTGAAGTAAACTTATCTAAGGAGGAAAGGAAAGAAATAAGAAAAAAATTTGCAGATTCACCAATCAAACTTGTTGGTCTGGGTTCAGTTTTTGAATACCATAGTCCTGATAAAGAAGAATTGAGAAAAAATATTGAAGGTAGTAAAGAATATATCAAATTAGCAAGTGATGTTGGAGCTGAAGGAGTAAAAGTAAGGCCAAACGCTTTTCCAGAAGGAGTTTCTAAAGAGAAAACAATTGAACAGATTGGACTTTCTTTAAAAGAGGTTAGTTCATCTGGTGCTGATTTTGGCATAAAAATCAGGCTGGAGGTGCATGGGACAGGAACCTGGCATCCTCCTTATATCAAAAAAATGGTGGATATAGCCAATCATCCTAACCTTTATGTCTGTTGGAATTCTAATATGACAGATTTGGATGAATCTGGTTCAATTGATAAGAATTTTGAACTTTTAAAGGATAAAATCGGTCTGGTGCATATAAATGAACTATGGAATGAATATCCATGGAGAAAACTTTTTTCTCTTCTTAAAGGTGTTAGGTATGAAGGTTTTTGCTTAGCAGAGATACCAGCAAATCCACAGCCAGAAAGATTGCTTTGTTATTATCGTGCTTTATTTAAAGCATATAACGAATAAAACTGGAGGGAAAGTGAAATTTGGGATATGCAATGAAATTTTTAAGGAGTGGGAGTGGGAAAAAACTGTCAGTTATGTTTCTTCGCTTGGTTATGATGGAATAGAGATTGCTCCTTTTACTTTTGCTAAATCTGTAAAAGAGATTTCAGCAGATAAAAGAAAGGAAATTAAAGATTTGGCGGTGCAGAATAATTTAGAGATTATCGGATTGCATTGGTTACTGGCATCTCCCGAGGGTTTAAGTATCAGTTCCCAAAATAAAACAGTCAGAGAAAGAACAATTGATTATCTGAAGGAATTAGTTAATTTCTGTGCTGATTTAAATGGCAGGCTGATGATTTTTGGCTCTCCAAAACAAAGAGATATTCCTTCTTCCTCTACTTACGAGCAGACTTATAATTATGCAAAAGAATGTTTTCTTAAAGCTTTACCTCTGGCAAAAGAAAGAAATGTTGTTATTGCTTTAGAACCACTGACCAAAAAAGAAACCAATTTTATAAATACTGCAGAAGAGGCGCTGAAGATAATTAAAGAAATAAATCATCCCAATTTCAAACTCCACTTAGATGTTAAAGCAATGTGCGGGGAAGAGAAAGAAATTACAGAAATTATAAAATCCTCTGAAGGTTATCTGGCTCATTTCCATGCAAATGACCCTAATTTATCAGGTCCTGGATTTGGCGAAGTTAAATATGAACCGATTAAAGAAGCTTTAGAAAAAATAGGCTACGATAAATATATTTCAGTTGAAGTTTTTGATTTCAGTCCAGGGCCAGAAGTAATTGCAGAAAAAAGTATCCAGTATTTAAAAAAAATTTTGGGTCTTTAATGCGAAAACTTGACAAATGTAAAAATTTGTGCTATAATGTATGTAAAAGAACACTTCAAAAGGAGGGAAATAAAATGAGTGTGCCGAGAAAGTGTATTAGTTCTTGTTGGTGCAAGTCCGACTTAGGTAAAGGTTAGCCACCAGCCTAACACTTAATCTCACACTTTATTTGGTAACAAATAAAGTGGTGCGGGAAGCGGGAAATATCGAGCTATAACGCAAGTGAAGGAATTGAGCCCCGAAATAACCAGCGTGTCAGTGGTCGATACTCTTCATTAAGGAGCAGACAATAGTCT
>MNUO01000111.1 GCA_001871015.1 Candidatus Desantisbacteria bacterium CG1_02_38_46 | reverse complement strand
AGTAGGCACTCTGGAAGTGGAAGTGAGGATGTTGCAACGATGCCATCTGCAGACAAGTTTGTGTCGCAGATTAGTTCCAGAGAGGAGGTTATTGAGAAGATTGCGGGATTAGAGCAGGCAATAAAATATCTTGAGAGCCTCGAGGAAAAAAAAGGATTGCTTTCTGGAATTATTCCAGAGAAAATTATTCTAAGTGAAAAGGACTTTGCGAGCATGATAAACCTCGACCAGGACAAAATCCAGCAAGAAGTCCAATCAATCCAGGAGGAATTTAATAAACTTTTAACTCGCGAAGAACATTTTAAAAAAGAACTTGAAACTTTCCTTCCCTGGTTAAACCTTTCGGTTGTCCTGTGTGAAATCAAAGGGCTAGAATTTACTGAATTAATTCCTGGGACGCTGCCATTAAAACTCTTTCCATTATTTCAGGATAATATCAAGAAAGAATTTGAAGGCAGGTTTTCTTTAGAGGTAGTAAGTCAGGATGAAGAAAAAGTGCATCTATTACTTGCTTTTTTAAAGGAAGATATAGAAAAGTTTAAGCCAGAAGATTATAATTTCACGAGGATAGAATTACCATCAATTCAGAAAACTGCAAAAGAACGAATAGAGGAAATTGAAAAGGAATTGAGCGAAATTTATGCACGAATCTCTGAAATTCAAAAGAGGGCACAGAAACTAAAAGCAGAAAAGATTAAGCTGATGGTTTTTTATGATTATCTACTCAATGTTAAGAACAAGGAGGAATCTAAAGAACAATTTTTTTACTTTCCTCATACTTTTATTCTCGATGGCTGGACAAGGAAAAAGGATTTAAAAAAATTAACAGAGGATTTGAAAGAAAAGTTTAAAGAAATAGAGCTCCTCACTGTTAAACCAGAGGAGGGTGAGGAACCACCGGTGGCACTTGAAAACACAAGGACAGTTAAGCCATTTGAAATGTTGACATGTCTATATGGAACACCAAATTATAAAGAGTTAGACCCAACACCGCTGCTTGCTCCATTTTTCATAATCTATTTTGGACTCTGTCTCACAGATGCCGGTTATGGTATTGTTTTAATGCTTCTTATGTATATATTCATCCGTCGTTCAAAATTGAAACCAAATCGGTTAGTGTATATTCTATTCTGGGGAGGACTTTTTACAATTTTTGCTGGGGCAATTACAGGGGGATGGTTCGGAGATGCTATTGATAGATTTGCGGTTTTCTCATTTTTGAGCGGGCTTAAGAAATTGATGATTTTTGACCCTATGAAAAATCCAATTATATTTCTTGCGATAGCTCTTGCCTTAGGATTTATACAGGTATGTTATGGACTCGGTTTGAAGGTATATAAGTTGATGAGGCAGGGAGCACCTCTGGATGCCTTCTGTGACCCATTCAGCCAGTTGATGGTGGTATGCGGGTTGCCATTATTAGCCCTTGCGCTTATGAAATTACTGCCAGGAATTCTTTTTCCAATCTCTCTTGGAATGGTAATTTTTGGTATCGGAAATATCTTTTTCTATAATTTTATAAATATCACAGGCGGATTGCTCATCCGTTTATTTATGGGTGTGTATGCAATTTATTCAACAATTACAGGGTGTCTGGTAGGCGATGTCCTTTCTTTTTCAAGGCTTCTTGCTCTGGGTATGGCTACTGCTGGAATTGCAATGGCTGTGAATGTTATGGCACAATCTGCTATGGATATTCCAATTATTGGGGTTATTGTGGCAATTTTAATAACTGTTGTTGGACATTTTCTGAATATTGTAATAAATGCTTTTGGCGGTTTTGTCCATTCCCTGCGTCTTCAATATGTGGAATTTTTCACCAAGTTCTATGAAGGTGGTGGTAAAGAATTCAGACCATTCGGTAAAGAGTATAAATATATGGAGGTTAAGAATAATGGAGAAGATTAAAGTAGGTGTGATAGGTTGCGGCACAATCGGCAGCCAGTTGTGCAAGTTTATTGATGCGCAGTTGCCACATATGGCACTTGTGGCAATCTGTGATATTTTGCCCAAGAAGACAAAGCAATTAGCAGATAACCTCATAAATAGACCCAGAATTCTCGAAATGGAGAGGTTGATAGATGAATCGGACCTTGTTGTAGAATCCGCGTCCAAGGATGTGTGTAAAGAAATTGTTAGAAAGTGTTGCGAAAAAGGTAAAGACACAATGGTTATGAGCACGGGCTGCATCCTGGAAAATCAGAGCCTGCTCGATCTCGTGAGAAGGCGTGGTGTCCATCTCTACCTTCCATCCGGTGCGATTGTGGGGCTGGATGGTATCAAAGCTGCAGCGATTGGCGAGATTGAATCCATTACGCTTACTACACGTAAACCACCTAAGGGTTTTGAAGGCGCACCATTTATTGACAAGAACCACATAAAACTAAATGAGATTAAAGAGGAAACCCTTCTGTTTGAGGGAACTGCACTTGAAGCAGTAGCAGGCTTTCCGGCAAACATAAATGTTGCAGCTACTTTAAGTCTTGCAGGTGTGGGTGCTAAGAAGACGAATGTGCGTATACTCACCTCCCCTCAATTATCTACCAATGTCCACGAGATTGAAGTAAAAGGGGAACATGGCAGGTTCACTACATCTGCAGAAAATCTACCGTCTTTAGAAAATCCAAAGACGAGTTATCTTGCAGTGCTCTCAGCAATGGCAACTCTTAAGCAAATTGCCGATACTGTGAAAATAGGAACTTAAAGGAGAACTTTATGAAAATAAAATTTTGGGGCTGCCGGGGCTCTATTCCTGTTCCAGACAGCAGGATGATGAAATACGGTGGCAATACAACCTGTGTTGAAGTAATTTTTGAAAACAGGATTTTTATAATTGATGCAGGCACAGGAATAAGGAAGCTGGGCGATAGCCTGATAAAAAGAAAAGTTTCCAACATAGATATGTTCATAACGCATTCTCACTGGGACCACATACTCGGATTCCCTTTTTTCAAGCCGATTTATTCAGGGAACACGCTCATAAATATTTTTGGGCGAACAAGTTCCTATAAACGACTCAAAGATATTTTTACCAGCCAGATGTCTTACGAATATTTTCCAGTAAGTTTTTCAGAATTGAAATCAAAAATAAATTTTACAGAGCTGTCCCGCCAGCAATATGATTTTGACGGGCATATTATAAAAATTATACAGACCAATCACCCGATTTTTGCCATGGGTATCAGGATAGAAAAAGGAGATAAATCATTTGTTTTTATCACTGACAACGAACTTGGTTTAGAAAACCCCAGGACTTCAAGAGGCGAATTTATAGCATTCTGCAAAAATGCAACATATCTCATTCATGATGCGCAATTTACAGAGGAGGAATACAAAACAAGGCAGGGATGGGGTCATTCCACTTTCATGCAGGCAATTATGCTTGCCGACGATTCAGATATAAAAAACCTTGGGTTTTTCCATCATGATCCAGACAGAAAGGATGATGAACTTGAAGAAATTGAAGCAAAGTATAAAAAATTATGCGAGTCTAAAAGATACAGGTTTAATCTTTTTGCGGTGAGGGAACTCAAGAGTATCGTAATTTGAAAATATTACAAGGGGGAGAATATGCCGTTTTACTCAGAAAAAGTATTAAACCATTTCAAGAATCCGAGGAATGTCGGCGAAATAGAGAATGCTGATGGAGTCGGAGAAGTTGGAAATCCTGTCTGCGGCGACATAATGTCATTTTACATAAAAATTGCGCCAGACGGGAAAACTATACAAGATATAAAGTTTAAAACTATGGGCTGCGGGGCAGCAATAGCTGTTTCTTCAATAGTTAGTGAAATGGCTAAAGGAAAAACTATAGAAGAAGCAATAAAAATAACAAATGCACTTGTAGCGCAGGAACTCGGCGGACTTCCTCCGAATAAGATGCACTGTTCAAATTTAGGTGCAGATGCACTTCACAAGGCAATTGAGGATTATTTAAGAAAAAAGGTGTCAGGTCTTGACAAATGACAAATGACAAACATAAAAGAAATCCTCCTATTCCCTCCCTTCTTGCTTTCGACATAGGTCGCCCTATGGCGCCAAGTAGGTCTAACGACCAAGTAGGTCTGATGACCAAGTAGGTCTAACGACCAAGTAGGTCTAACGACCAAGTAGGTCTAACGACCAAGTAGGTCTAACGACCAAGTAGGTCTGATGACCAAGTAGGTCTGATGACAAGAAAGCATGGGGATTGTGGGCGATTAGAATGCACTATGTACGAAGCACGATGCACGAATTTGATAGCCTGAGGTATTTATGAAGAAGTCAAAGAAATGCAAGTGTCCTTTCTGCGAAGCGGAGCTGGAGTTTAGTTGTTTGGAGCCGCCTTTCTGCCAGGTCTGTAAGATAAAGTTTACTGTATGTAAAAAGTGCGGCCAAATCTTTAATGAAAAATTAAAAAAATGTCCAAAGTGCGGCAATTCTTTTTTTGGACGAAAGGAGGGAAATGTCGCGGGGTTTATTAAAGGGCCTTTTGCAAAATAAGAACCTGACTTCGTCAGAACCTTGTTTGTGGTACCCGACCAACGTTTTGCGTTGGTACCACGAGATAGGTCTGGTGAAGTCGTGGGCAGGTCAAAATATATTATACGAGGAGTAAAGAAATGGTAAATCGAAGAATTGTTTTTTTATTAGTGTTATTGGTGATTGTCAGCGGTTATTTTTCACTGGCAAGAGCAGAAGAAAAGGTCGTAGTGGCAGTGCTGGATTTGGAGGTTGGTGAAGGAATCAGTGAGAAGACAGCAAAGATTCTCTCAGATTCCTTAAGAACACAGCTGGTAAATACGAAGAAATTTATTATTGTGAGTCGCGAAAATGTGGAGAGCGTGCTAGAAGAGCAGAAATTTCAATTGTCAGGGGCAACAGAAAAAGCGATTGCTGAAGCAGGCCAATTACTTGGCGCACAAAAAGTTTTTGTCGGCTCTGTTGGAAAAGTAGGTTTCAATTATTTACTGAATTTAAAAAGTGTGGATGTAAAATCAGGTAGGATTGAACAGGCGGAAAGAGAAGAATGTCCTTCGGAAAACCTGCTTTCTGCTGCTACTTTCAATCTCGCTAATAAAATAGCAGGTTTACCGACAAAGCCCCTTTCAGAAATTGAAGCTTCTGTGCCGTCCGCTTTTGATTTAAGAACCAAAGGCAGTGCTTTTGGCGTAAAATTTACAGGCGAGTGGGGTGATGGTAGTTTCGGCATGATACCAGGCGTTACTTTAAAAACATTCATTGATGCACGCAAGGGACTGGAAATCGGTCTTGTATTTATGCCCGGGAACATAGTGCTGGCTGATTTTGATGTTGCTTTTCATAGACCGGGAAGATTCAGTTTTTACTACGGATACGGCGGAAATTTCCTTTATACGTTCGGTCCGAATAGTGCTTCTGCATATAATTTATCGCTTTCCGGGAATTCATTAGGTATTGGTTTACACGCCAAGGGAGGAGTGGAAGCTTTTCTTGGGAAATTTGGAATATTTATTGAAGGTACAACCGGATATATGTATGGTTACGATAATACCACCGCCAGTGGAACTGGTTACTTTTTCTATTCACTGGCTACAGGTGCAAGATTGTATTTCAGTGGTTTTTCAGTTTTTTAGTTGTCAAAATCAAGTTATAGCTGGAGATGAAATAAATGAGTGAGGAAAAATACTCCGAGCAGTGCATGGCGTGGATTTCTTTAAATATGGCTGGCATAGGGTCCAGCCGCCTGAAAGGATTACTGCAGTTTTTTGGCTCACCAGATAATATTTTTGGAAAAAGTGCAGGCGAACTTAAGAAAGTTGAAGGTATCGGGGACGAAATTGCCAGAAAAATTCTAAGTCTTGCTGATGGAAAAGCCGCCAGGCGAGAACTGGAAAGAGCAAAGAACTCTAATATACAGGTGTTCACTCTGGATGATGAGGATTACCCTTTTTTGCTTAAGCAAATTTATGACCCGCCCATTGTCCTGTATGCAAAAGGCAAATTTCTTGTTTCTGACAAAAATTCAATTGGAATTGTGGGTTCGAGACGCCCCAGTATTCAGGGCAGGTTAAATGCTGAAAAATTAGCTCTGGAACTTGCAAGTCGTGGATGGACAGTTGTTAGTGGAATGGCAAGAGGTGTTGATACGGCTGCACACAGAGGAGTACTTAAGGCAAAGGGCAGGACAATTGCAGTGCTTGGAAGTGGACTTAATGTAGTTTATCCTCCGGAGAATAAGGGATTGATGCTTGATATTGAAAGGGATGGAATGGTGATAAGTGAATTTCCACTGGGCACTCTTCCAGATCGGGAAAACTTCCCGCGCAGGAACCGGGTTATCTCTGGTTTAAGTCTGGGAATAGTTGTAGTGGAGGCCGCGGAAAAGAGTGGGGCGCTGATTACAGCAAGTTTTGCTCTTGAACAGGGGCGGGAGGTCTTCGCAGTTCCTGGAAATGTTAACCTTCCAACAACGAGGGGATGCCACCAGTTGATTAAAGACGGAGCAAAATTAGTGCAGGGAGTGGAGGATATATTAGAAGAACTAACTACAGAATGTAGCGGTTCGATGTTTCAATCGGACTGTAGTGGCAGAGTTCACTCTGCAAGTAGCGGTCCCGAAGAAAAAAATATGCCCTTGAGTGAAGAAGAGGCAAAAGTTTATAAATTGATGGGCAGAGAACCTGTGCACATTGACGAATTAACTGATATTTCCGGGATGGAATCCCACAAGGTTGGTCCAATATTGATCAAGATGGAAATTAGAGGATTAATCAGACAGTTGCCGGGCAAATTATTTGTTCGAAAGTAGTGGCAGGGTTTATCCTGCAGAATGTAGTGGCAGAGTTTATCCTGCAGAATGTAGTGGCAGAGTTTACTCTGCTGGTAGTGGCAGAGCTCGCTCTGCTTTGTAAAAGGAGTTTCTATGCCAAAGTCGTTGGTTATCGTTGAATCACCAGCAAAAGTAAAAACAATCAACAAATTTCTTGGTCCTGACTATTTAATCAAGGCGAGTATGGGACACATAAAGGACCTTCCCAGAACAGAACTTGGAATAGATGTTGACAACGGGTTCAAACCGAAATTTGTTGTTATAAAACAGAGGAAGAAAACAGTCAAGGAAATTGTGCAGGCAGCAAAGACAGCAAAGTATATATATCTTGCAACTGACCCTGACCGCGAAGGAGAAGCAATTGCTTTTCATCTGGCTACTGAGATAAACTCTAAGAAAGTTGACTCTTCTAGAGTTAAGCGTGTGACCTTTAATGAAATTACAAAGGAAGTGGTCAGTGCAGCATTTGCCAATCCCGGTCAATTGGACATCAATAAAATTGAAGCACAGCAGGCGCGAAGAATTCTTGACAGGCTTGTTGGATACAAATTGAGTCCTTTGCTATGGAGAAAAGTAAAGCGGGGTTTAAGCGCTGGAAGAGTGCAATCCGTAGCAGTACGGATAATATGTGAGCGAGAAGAGGAAATTGAAAAATTCAAACCAGAAGAATACTGGACAATAACAGCGAGATTAGAAGGGATAAATCCACCACCATTTCTGGCAAAGTTGGAAAAAAGTCCTGCCGGTAAAAAAATAAAAATTGAGAATGAAACCGAATCAAAGAAAATTCTTGGCGAACTGCAGGGAGCAACTTATACTGTTGTTAATCTGAAGAAAGAAGATAAGAAAAAATTTCCATCTCCTCCATTTATTACAAGCACAATGCAGCAGGAGGCATCCAGGCGTTTCCGATTTACCACAACCAGGACAATGAATATCGCCCAGGCATTATATGAAGGAATTTCAGTCGGGGAAGAAGGTCCGGTTGGATTAATTACCTATATGCGCACAGATTCAGTCAGAGTTGCACAGGAAGCGCAGAATATGGCAAGGAAATATATTCGCCAGAACTATGGAGAGAATTTTCTGCCACCCGGACCCCCTCAATATAAAAGCAAGAAAAGTGCACAGGAGGCACACGAAGCAATTCGTCCAACCAGCATCTACAGAGAGCCAGAAAAAATCAAACAATATTTAAATCCAGAACAATACAGGCTTTATAAATTAATCTGGGAGAGATTTCTTGCAAGTCAGATGAAACCTGCAACATTAGAGGTTAGGACAATTGAAATAGAGGCCAGGCAATATTTATTCAGAGCAACAGGTACAGTGGTGAAAGATAAAGGATTTATGGCTGCTTACGATAGTGTAGTGCCCCGATGTAACGTCGGGGTTGGTAGTGGCAGAGATTGCTCTGATACCAATAGTAGTGGCAGAGTTTACTCTGCAGAGGCTGAGGAAGAAGAAACAAAGGAAGAGCAACAACTGCCTGCAGTCAAAAAGGGTGAAGTTTTGAAATTGTTGGAATTGATACCAAAACAAAATTTCACCATGCCACCTCCCAGGTATACTGAAGCGAGTCTGGTGAGGATAATGGAGGAAAAAGGAATAGGAAGACCAAGTACTTATGCTCCAACTATTCAAACAATTCAAGGCAGGAGATATGTCGCAAAGGAAAAAGGGAAATTCTATCCCACAGAATTGGGTAAGATTGTAAATGAATTACTTGTGAATAATTTCCCGCTTATCATAGATGTTAAGTTCACAGCAGATATGGAAGAAGAACTTGACGAGGTTGAAGAAGGTAAACTTTCATGGATAAAGGTAGTCGGGGATTTCTATCAACCATTCTCAGAAACATTGCAGGAGGCACAGATGAAGATTAAGAAAGTTAAGAGGGAGGAGAAACTATCAGGTGAAATGTGCCCGAAGTGTGGAAGCCCGATGGTGGAAAGAGAGGGACGATTTGGTAAATTCTTTGCTTGCTCTGGTTTCCCGAAGTGTAAATACACAAAATCAATTTCACTGGGTATTAAATGTCCGCAGTGCGGCAGTGAAGTTATCATACGAAGGACAAAGAAAGGAAGAACTTTTTACGGCTGCAGCAATTATCCAGAGTGCAAATTTATGTCCTGGCAGAAACCAGAAAATAGGGACTGACACAGAAAATGGGGTCTGGCTCTGGCTGTCCCCTTATATAAAATGGATCTTAGAGATGTATTAACAAAATTTTTTAAGAAATATCTCAAAGTTGAAAAGAACGCTTCTGATTTAACCATAAAAAATTACCAGGTTGATTTGGGACAATTTCTTAGATTTTTGAAGCGTGACCAGGGCGAAATTAAACTTGAAAATGTTACATATGCCACAATCAGAAAATTCCCTGGAGAAATGGAGCATGCATATTCCAAGTCATCCATCTCCCGTAAAGTTTCCTGCCTACGTACTTTTTTCAAATTTTTAGCCCGTGAAGGACTAATACCGGTAAACCCTGCTCGTTTTAGACACCTGCCAAAACGCGGATTAAGATTACCTTCTTTTTTAAGCGAAGAGGAAGTTATAAAATTATTAGAATCTCCGCCTTCTACACATAATGGGCTCAGAGACAGGGCAATTATGGAAGTTCTTTATGCCACCGGTATTAGAGTGAGTGAACTTGTGGGTTTGAACCTTTCAAATGTTGACATTCTGGGTGGAACTGTGAGAGTTTTCGGCAAAGGAAGAAAAGAGAGGATTGTTCCTATTGGACGACCAGCAATTTTTGCAATTGGGGAATACTTGAAGGTCCATCGGGGACTGTCCCCATTGTTTTTGAACGCCAAAGGTGGGCGACTTACATCCCGCAGTGTCCAAACTATAATTAATAAATATGCAAGGATTGCGGGATTGAAGAATGTCACGCCCCACACTCTCAGACATTCTTTTGCTACGCATTTATTGAGTCGGGGTGCAGATTTGAGGATGGTGCAGGAATTACTCGGACATATAAGTTTATCCACGACCCAGATTTACACTCATATCACTCCACAGCGTCTGAAGGAAGTTTACATCCGCGCCCATCCAAGAGCGTAAAAATTGCAAAAAAGAAGCGTCCATTGACTTTTTAAAAATACAGTATAATAGAAACAGGGTATTAGATTTTGGATTGAGGTGGAGAAAGAGTATGAAAGTTAATTTTTTTGACGTAAATATTTGTTTTGGAAAATCAAGGAAAGGAATATATAAACCTGCTGACTCTGTTTCTGAACTTTTGTCAAAACTTAATTCTGCAGGAATAGAAAAAGCCCTGGTCTGGCATATTAGCCAATATGAAAATTCTCCGGTTAAAGAAAACGCAGTATTGTCCCAGATGATTTCTCCTTATCCCGGACTTCTTGGAACGTGGGTAATTTTACCTCCTCAAACAAAAGAACTTCCCGTACAGAAAGAATTCTTTTCCAGGATGAAAAAAGACAGGATTTTTGCTTTGCGTGCCTTTCCAGACTTCCATCGCTTTCTTTTAAACAGAGTTACCTTTGGGAAATTTTTAGAAGAGATAGAAGAGCGCCGTATTCCACTTTTACTTTCTATGGATATAATGGGTGCTGGCATTTCCTGGCAGACAGTTTATGATATTCTGGAGGAATTCCCACGTCTCGTATTAATCCTTTGTGATTTGCCTGTATGGGGAAGCGACAGGTATTTTCGGCCCCTCATAGAAAAATACCCCAACTTTTATCTGGAAACAAGTTTTCTGTTGCAATCAGGGGTACTGGAATCATTTGTCAGAGATTATGGAGCAGGAAAACTTTTATTCGGGAGCGGGTTTCCATACAGGGATTTCGGTGGACCAATGTTATATTTGCTTCATGCTGACATTTCTAATGAAGATAAAATTGCGATTGCAGGCAGTAATTTATCCAGAATAATTTCAGAGGTAAAACTATGATTGAAAAATCAAACTTAATCAAAGAATTTTTTGAAAAGGGCAAATCAGGTGACTGTCCGGTGTACGATCTTCATGGACATATGGGTCCTTTTTATGGTGCATATATGCCATATCCTGAACCAGAAGAAATGGTTAAAATGATGGACAGGGCAGGAGTCAGGATGTTAGTTTTCTGCCACCACGCTACTTTAATGACCACTGCAGGTAATAAACCCAATATAGAAGCAGTCAGGAAATTTCCAGACAGATTACGTGCTTACTGCGCAGTTAATCCCAATTTCCCGGAAATGTTGAGCGAAGACCTTGAAAGTTTTGATGAACACCGTGATGTTTATGTCGGCTTCAAGTTTCTGGCTGATTACCACTGCGTTCCTGTTAATGATGTCCGATATGAACCCGCATGGAAATTTGCCGACGATAGAAATCTTTTAATGTTACTTCATACCTGGGGCGGAAGTTCGTTTGATGGCGCAGAAATTGTAAGGAAAGCAGTAGAGAAATACAAGAATGTAAAAGTTCTTTTAGGCCATTCCTGTCATGGAGATTGGGATGGAGCAATCAAACTGGTAAAAGATTTTCCCAATGTCTATCTGGAACTTACCGCGGTTTTAGATGAT